>CAMJTZ010000024.1 GCA_946408865.1 uncultured Clostridia bacterium | reverse complement strand
GGTGAGCACCATGAACCAGACCTGCTCATAAAACAGCTTCTCCTTCCGGATCGGAACCACAAGCTGTCTGTCTCCACGCCCCATCGAATCCCGGACGTGCACAACAAAACGGTAATCGCCGCCCCGCAGGTTGGTATAATCCACGGGGGCCAGTTCATTCCGGTCCACGGTCGTGATCTCCCGGTCAAAGCCCTCCAGCTGCCAGGAAACCTGCGGGTTCATCGGCGAGTAGGTATAGACATAGCTGTAAATCGTCAGTTTCCGCACAGCGGCGGGAACAGTAAAAGCGCCTGACGCATCCGGCCAGAGCCGTTCCCCGTCCGCATCGATGAACGGCACAGCCACCTTCAGGCTGCTGATATTCTCAAAGGGCTTCTCAATATTTACCTTGACCACACCGGCAGTGCCTGCAATATACAGATCCCCCTCTTCGGACAAGGCGCTGTAGGAATTTGCGGTTGTGATATACGGCAGGCCGTCAGGGATCGAATAGAAGACCGGGTCCGCGCCGCCGCCCGCGAGCAGTTCCTCCGCAGAAACCACATAGATCCCGTTACTCGACAGCACCCAGAGATCTCCCCTGCTGTTTTCATACAGATCAAAATTATTCGGATAAGGGAAGCGGCGGACCGTTGTCACCTGCAGGTCCGGCGTCATATAGGCCAGGGAATTGCTGGTTACGATCCACAGAACGTCGTGATTCCGGCTGCGCCGGATCCGCAGGATCACATCCGACAGCAAGCCGTCTGCCCGGCCCACCGGACGGATTCCGTCCGTGCCGGAAACAAAGATGCCGCCGCCGTCCGTGCCCACGACCATCTCATGGCCGAAACCTTCTGCAACCGTCAGGACCTCTGCGGTAGCCAGGCCTTCCTGCTCCCCGAGATGCCCGGTGATGCGGTCGCCCTCAATAATATCCAAGCCGCCGGCGCCGGCAGAAAGAATCCGTCCGTCCTCACATTCGCAGACCGTACGGAGGCGGTCGGAAGAGAGACCGTCCTCAAGGGTGAAGACAAGCAGCTCCCCCTGGTCATAACGGATCAGACCCCGGTGCCGCCAGGTCGAGATCCAGATCCGTCCCAGGCTGTCCCGGACAACTGAGCGGATCCGCACCCCCGACATCCAGGAAATCAGATCCGTAACCTCCAGGTCCTTTCCGGAAGCTGTAACCGCCCGCGTCACCGGCAGATGTTCCAGCGGTTTCCCGTCCTCCGTCACGGCCAGGCCGTTGTCTGTCGCGATAAACAGATACGGGGCGGACAGGCAGGTGGAATTCACAACTTCCTGCGGCAGGCCCAGCCGGCCGGTATAATCCGTGAACTGATTCGGCACGATCTTCATCACGCCCTGGCGGGTCGAAGTAAACCAGAGGTTCCCCGCGTAATCCGTCATTACATGGCCCACGGAATGGTTCATGGGTATATCATCCAGGGTGCGGAAGACGCCGCCGGACAGGCAGCCAATCCCGTCACCGGAGCAGATCCACAGGCCGCCGTCGATCCGCTCCATATGTTCCACGTCCGAAAGCGGTGAAATATCCAGAACCTCCGCCGCCGAGAAGCGGTCCGAAAATGTTCCGCGGTAAATCTTCCCGCTGTCGCAGCCCAGGTACAGGGTTCCCGGGCGTTCCGGATCCGGCAGGACGGACATGATCCCCGCAGGCATGCCCTCCTCTTCATGATCATGGAAAGCGGAAACCTTTCCTCCCTGCAGGAAAAAAACATCGCCGGCGGTCGTAATCCCGGCCAGCTGCCCGTCCGCGCAGAGGCGGAGTTCCTTCACCGTCAGGGCGCTGAGACGTTCATCCGCAAGATCCGTAAGGTGCAGGGACGGATCGATGACCGCGATTCCCGCAGTCGACCCGACCCAGACCGTTCCGTCCGGCGTCTCCGCTACCGCGCGTACGCTCGACGCGCGTAATCCTTCCGTACGGTCCCAGTGGCGCAGGCTGCCCTTTTCCATAAGGAACAATCCTGAATCATTGGTCCCGATCCACAGGCGGTCGAGGCTGTCCGCATACAGGCAGCGGACGCTCGCGATCCCCGTCGTCGAGTCGAAGCGTTCAAAGGTGTTTCCGTCGTAGCGGATCAGGCCCGCATAGCTCCCGATCCAGATAAACCCTTCGCTTGTCTCCGCGATCGCATTCGCCTCCGAGGTTGGCAGGCCGTTCGGATTGTTGTATACAATCGCCGAATACCCCTCCGTTTTCCCCGCAGGGTTCACGTTCAGCGGGAGATTCTCCGTCCCCGACGCGTTCAGAGGATAGTTCTCCCCCAGGGAGATTGTATTCACGGCTGCCAGAAGAAAAACGATGATACAGAACAGGACATGCTTTTTCATTTTTATAAAGCTCACCGCCATGTTTCAGATTGCACTTTTCATAAGCCTTCCCGCGTGGGAAAAGTATCTTTCCTATCATTTTACCATCGTTTCCGCAGGATGACAAACATTTATTCCTCATCCATCATCCGGGGATTGCAGTCCCGCGCCGGGCGTGATATGCTGAAGCGAAGAACAGAACTGAAGAAAGTGAGGAAACAATCAGTGATGCTGGACCGCAATATTGCGGCGGAAGTGCTTGCCCGGGCTGTGAAGACCGGCGGCGATTTCGCCGAGATTTTCCTGGAGGATAATGTCAGCACCAGTATTACCCTGAAATCCGACCGGATCGAGTCGCTCGGAACTTCCCGGATGCACGGAGCCGGAATCCGGGTATTTGAAGGTACCAAAGCCCTCTATGTATTCACCAACGACACCAGCCGGGAAGGCTTGCTGGACTGCGCAGCCCAGGCCGCTGCCGCGGTCCGTTCCGGCCGCAGCTGCACGCCGGTGGATTTCAGCAGCTGGAGTGCGGTCCGGGCAGGAGAAATCCGGATACTGCCGGGGGACACCGCTGCGGAACGGAAAGCGGAGAAACTGCGGGCTGCCAACGCTGCCGCGCGGGCTGTCTCCCCCGAAATCGTACAGGTGAACTGCGGTTACGGCGACATCGTTCAGGATGTGCTGATCTGCAATACGGAAGGTGTTTTTGTTACCGACAGGCGGGTTCGCTCCCGGATCCGCATTGCCGCTGTGGCCTCCGACGGAACGGAAAACCAGACCGGAACCTCCTCTCCCGGCGCGTCTATGGGCTTTGAAGTTTTTGAAGAACGGATCGATCCGGAAGCCTGCGGGCGCACGGCAGCGGAAAAAGCGGTTACCATGCTGCATGCGGATCCCTGCCCCGCGGGCGTATGGCCTGCGGTGATCGACGGAGGATTCGGCGGCGTCATTTTCCATGAAGCCTGCGGCCACTCGCTGGAAGCCACTTCCGTTGCGTACGGCGTAAGCGAATTCAGCGGAAAACTCGGACAGCAGATCGCCGCTCCCTGTGTTACTGCGGTGGATGACGGCACCATTCCCGGCGAGTGGGGCTCCATTCATATCGACGACGAGGGCATGCCCTCCTCCCACCTGACGCTGATTGAAAACGGAATCCTCGTGAACTATATGATAGACAAGCTTGGCGGCCGGCGGATGAACATGGCCCCCACCGGCAGCGGCCGGCGGGAAAGCTACCAGTGGGCTCCCACTTCCCGGATGCGCAACACCTATATCGCCGCCGGATCTGATGACGAGGCGGAAATGATCGCCACAATGGGAACCGGTCTGTATGCAAAATCCCTGGGCGGAGGTTCCGTCAACCCCGCCACGGGTGAATTCAACTTCTCCGTACAGGAAGGCTACTGGGTGGAGGATGGAAAAATCATGCGCCCGGTACGCGGCGCCTCCCTGATCGGCAAGGGCAGCGAAGTATTGATGCGCATTGACCGGGTCGGCAGAAAAATGACGATGGCACAGGGCATGTGCGGATCCGCATCCGGATCCATTCCGGTCAACGTGGGCCAGCCTATGATCCGGATCAGCCGCATAACCGTCGGCGGAAAGTGAGGGATGGAGCATGACGCATTTGGATGCATTTATTGAAAAGCTGCTGAAAGCTGCAGCGGAAGCAGGCATTGATCCGGCGGAAGTTTACTGCACGGAACATTCCGCTTTCTCCGCCCAGGCGATGGAAGGGAATATCGACAGCTACGAAGTCTCCGAAACCTGCGCACTGGGGCTGCGGGGTGTAGTCGGCGGAAAGACCGGCTATGCTTCCACTGAAGCCTTTGACGATGACGCTGTCCGGATGCTTATCCGCGGGGTACAGGAAAGTGCCGCGCTGGTGGAAACGGACGAGCAGGATGAGATCTACGCGGGCGATCCGGAATATCCGGAAACCGAAATGCCGGAAAATGACCTGGACGAAGTGACGCCGGAAGAAAAACTGGATTTCGCGCTGGAAATGGAAAAGAGCGCCCGCGCTGCGGACGCCCGGATTGCCAAGAGCAACGGCGCTTATGTTTCTACCGGCCGCGGAATCCTGCGGCTGGTCAACAGTTACGGCCTGAACCTGAAAACAGAAACGCCCCCCGGAGGTTATGCCACAGCCGGCATCTGGCTCGTGGGAAAAGAAGGAGAATCCACGGTGGCCGGCGGCGATTCGGAAGCAGGCCGGAAATTCCGCGCCCTGGATCCGGCTGCTATCGGCCGGAAAGCCGCGGAAGAAACCGTTACCCGCCTGAATGCATCCCCGGTGGAAAGCGGCGTTTACCGCGCTGTTATCCGGCGGGACGCGATGAAAGCGTTGCTGCGGACCTTTGCCGGCATTTTCTCCGCTGAAAATGCGCAGAAGAAGATGTCCCTGCTCGACGGCCGGGAAGGGGAAATGATCGCCGCTCCCTGTGTGACCCTGATGGACGATCCCCTGCTCCCCGGCGGTTTTGCATCCGCTGCCTTTGACGGCGAAGGATCCGCCTGCCGCACAAAGGCTGTCATCGAAAACGGGGTGCTGAAAACCCTGCTTCACAACCGGAAAACCGCACGCAAGGCCGGCACGGAAAGCACAGGAAATGCCCGGCGTTCCGTAAGCAGTCCGGTGCAGGTCGCTCCAACCAATTTCTTCTTTACACCCGGAGAAAAGGATCTCGCCGGTCTGTTGGCGGACATGGGCGAAGGCCTGCTGATCACGGAACTGGGCGGCCTGCATGCCGGCGCCAATCCCATCAGCGGCGACTTCTCCCTGATTGCCAAAGGATTCCGCGTGAAGGATGGAAAACAGGGCGCCCCTGTGGAGCAGGTCACGATTGCCGGAAATTTCTACCAGCTGCTGAAAGATATCCGGGCGGTCGGAAGCGATCTGGAATTCAAGGGAAGCGGAATCGGTGCTCCCTCCGTAGATGCCGGCACCATTCACGTTTCCGGAAAATAAACCGTTTCCGCCCGCAGCTCTGTATTCCGTTTGTTTTTCTGTATACAGTCTGATTGACAGGGGGTTTCTCCTGCTCTTATAATACCGCAAAAGCGATGATCAAGGCGAGTAGCCGGGATCATGGCAGTGTCCAGAGAGCCCTGCGTTTTGCTGCGAGCGGGGCGACTGCCGCCCGGTGAAATTCCCCTTGTAGGCTTCCCGCTGAACACTCCGGTAAGTAGGCGGCGACGGAATGCGGCCGTTATCTCCCGCAGGGTGAATGACTGTTTGCCCGTGAGGCCGCAGCAATGCGGCGAACCAAAGGTGGTACCGCGATGATAAATCGTCCTTCGGAAGGGTCCGGAGGACTTTTTATATCCCAATTCATTCTATGGATCCGCAAGGATCCGCAAGGAGGTATCCTCATGAAAAAGCTTGTTTACATCCTGGCAGTTCTCGCCCTGCTCCTCAGTATCTGCGCCGTTGCGGGCGCGGAAGGAGCGACCTATCAGGTCGGCATCCTGCAGTTTGTACAGCATCCCGCGCTGGATGAAGCCACCCGGGGCTTCAGGGAAGCCTTGACAGAAAAGCTCGGCAACAGCGTCGTATTCATCGAAGAGAACGCGTCCGGTGAAGTACCGAACTGCGCGACGATCGCTTCCCAGCTGGTCGCGAAGCAGGTAAACCTGATTATGGCCAACGCAACCCCTCCGCTGCAGGCCTGCACCAATGCCACGGGTGACATTCCGGTCCTCGGCACCTCCGTGACCGATTACCAATCCGCTCTGGAAATTGAGCTGGTGAACGACGCAACCGGCATCAACGTATCCGGCACCAGCGACCTGGCCCCCCTGGACCGGCAGGCCGAGATGATCCGTGAGCTGTTCCCGGAGGCAAAGACTGTCGGCCTGCTTTACTGCAGCGGCGAAGCCAACTCCATCTTCCAGATCAAAAAGGTCGAGGAATACCTGACTGCAATGGGAATTGAATGCAAACGCTTTGCCTTCACCGACTCAAACGACCTCGCTTCCGTCACACAGACCGCTACCGAATGCGACGTGATCTACATCCCCACGGACAATACCGCCGCCAACAACACCGAAGCCATCGCCAACATCGTGATTCCCGCCAAAGTTCCGGTCATTGCCGGGGAGGAAGGCATCTGCAAGGGATGCGGCATCGCGACGCTTTCCATCAGCTACTACGACATCGGCCGGAAGACCGGTGAAATGGCGTATGAAATCCTTGTGAACGGCGCAGACGTCAGCACCATGCCCATTGCTTACGCGCCCCAGGTCGTCAAGGAATACAACGCGGCCAACGCGGCTGAGCTGGGCGTGGTCATTCCTGAAGGATACCTGCCGATCGGAGAATAATCGTCTTGTCCTGACAGAGGAGGAAAACCTTGAACATCACTCAACTGCTGAATCAGCTGCCCGGTGCGGCTGCCCAGGGGCTGATCTGGGGAATCATGGCCATTGGAGTGTATATCACTTTCCGGATCCTGGATACCGCGGATCTGACGGTTGACGGCTCCTTCGCCACCGGCGGCGCCGTTGCGGCCATTCTGATCACCGGCGGCGTCAACCCGTGGCTGGCAACGTTTATTGCTTTCCTGGCCGGTCTGGTGGCTGGTTTGATTACCGGCGCACTGCATGCCGGTATGGGTATCCCTGCGATTCTCGCCGGAATTCTGACCCAGCTGGCGCTGTACTCCGTGAATCTGCGGATTCAGGGATTCGGCACAGACCTGGGAAGCCGGGCCAACGTGCCGCTGAGTATCAACAAATACAAAAACATGCTGATTTCTCTGCGGAACGTCGGGAATTTCTCGATTGAAAACCCGATATTTCTGATGCTGCTGATCACAGCGGTGCTCATCGGCATCATGTACTGGTTTTTCGGAACAGAATACGGATGCGGCCTGCGTGCAGTCGGATCCAACCAGCAGATGGCCCGGGCGCAGGGAATCAGTACCGGCAGGGGAAAAATCGTCGGCCTGATGATCAGCAACGGCCTGGTGTCCTTTTCCGGTGCGCTGATGGCCCAGTACCAGGGATTCTCAGACGTATCCATGGGCCGCGGCGCTATCGTTATCGGCCTGGCTGCCGTGATCATCGGTGAAGTGATCTTTGGAAAAATGTTCCGTAATTTCGCACTGAAGCTGCTGGCAGTTTCCCTCGGCGCCATCATCTACTACCTGGTCATTCAGGTCGTTCTGTGGCTGGGACTCAACACCGACGACCTGAAACTGCTGACCGCGATGGTGGTTGCCCTGTTCCTGGCCATGCCATACTGGAAAAACAATATGGCAGCCCGGAGAATGAAGGGAGGGAAACCGGTTGGCTGAGATGGGAATGCTGATTCTGAAGGATCTGTACAAAACCTTCAATCCCGGAACAGTGGCACAGAAAAAAGCGTTGAACGGCCTGAATCTGACCCTGCAGAAGGGAGACTTCGTCACTGTGATCGGCGGCAACGGCGCCGGAAAAAGCACCATGCTGAACGCAATTGCCGGCTCCTTTCACATTGACAGCGGATCCATCATCCTGGGAGGACAGGATATCACAAACCTGCCGGAACACCGGCGCGCAGCCTTCCTTGGACGCGTATTCCAGGATCCGATGACAGGCACCGCCGCCTCCATGAACATCGAGGAGAATCTGGCGCTGGCAGCCCGCAGGGGGCAGAACCGCGGCCTCCAATGGGGCATCAGGGCAGCTGAACGCAGCGCATTCCGCGATAAACTTGCGATGCTGGATCTGGGCCTGGAAAACCGCCTGGGTGATAAAGTCGGCCTGCTCTCCGGCGGACAGCGTCAGGCACTGACGCTGCTGATGGCCACGCTGAAACGGCCGGAGCTGCTGCTGCTGGATGAACACACCGCAGCACTGGATCCGAAAACCGCGGAAAAAGTGCTGCAGCTGACACGTCAGCTGATCATGGAAGACGGGCTCACAGCCCTGATGGTCACGCATAATATGAAGGATGCCCTCGCACTTGGCAACCGCACCATTATGATGCATGAAGGGCGTGTGATCCTGGACCTGAATGCCGGGCAGAAACAGACCATGATGGTTGAAGACCTGCTGGCAGAGTTTAAAAAGGCCAGCGGCAGGCAGCTGGCGAACGACCGGATGCTCCTGACCTGACCCGCCTCTGCATATGTAAAAACCCGGGTTCCTGAACGGTGAACCCGGGTTTATGCATGCTTTTATATCTGCCGGCTGAAACTCCGGGGATTCCTGTTTGCCTTCATTTCCGGAATAGTGTAAAATAAATCGATACATGCACAAATTCACAGAAACGGCAGCATCGGGAACAGGCGGTGATCGGATTGGCGGAATGGATCATGGTCGCGGATGACAGTCAGAGCGTATTGAAAAATGCCGGACAGATCCTGAATAAAAACCAGATGCGCGTCACAGGATTCCAGTCCGGTGAAGCGCTCCCCCAGGCAGCCGTCCGGTCCTGGATTGAGAAAGGCTCCGGTACCCAGTTCGATCCGGTTTTCGCGATAATCATGCCCGGAATAATGGATGAGGATCCAGATTTCACCTTCCGGGAATAAGTTTTCCCCGGCTCCTGCCTCCCGGTACATTTTCCGGGAAGCGGGAGGCGGTTCACTGATACTTACAGGAGAGAATCATGAGCATTCTTGTCGTCGGTTCCGTCTTTGTGGATATCAAGGGTTATCCGCTCGAAAACTACATTTCCGGCGGACGAAATATCGGCCGCGTCGTCCAGACCCATGGCGGCGTCTGCCGCAATGTTGTGGAAGATATCGCCAACATCGGGCTCCGTCCTGTCTTCCTCTCCGCTGTGGATCATACCGATGCAGGCACGGATATCCTCCGCCGCCTGCAGCACAGCCGCGTCAATACGGATTATGTCTCCCGCGCCTCCGACGCCATGGGTACCTGGCTCGCCGTCTTTGACAATTCCGGCGATGTTGTCGCCTCGGTTTCGAAGCGACCTGATCTCACCTGCCTGCTGGATGTCCTGGCCGGGCACGGAGATCAGATCGTCAGCAGTGCGGACAGCATCGTTGTGGAAATCGATATTGAACTCCCGATCCTCCGTATGATCCTCTCCCTTGCGGAAAAACATCATAAATCCGTCTACGGTGTCGTGTCGATCATGTCCCTGGCCATGGAGCGGCGGGAACTCCTTCAGCAGATTTCCTGCATTGTCTGCAACCGGCAGGAGGCCGGCATGCTTTTCTCTGAGGATTATTCCTCCGCCTCTCCTGAAGAAATGCGTGCCCTCCTTGCGGATAAGCTGGTCCGCGCCAATATTCCACGCATGGTCGTTACCCTTGGTTCAGACGGCGCCGTCTGGGCGGAACGCGGCGGGACAAACGGTATCTGTCCCTCCGCCCGGCTTGTCCCGATTGATACGACCGGTGCCGGTGACGCCTTCTTTTCCGGTGTCACCATCGGACTCACCTATGGCAAATCCCTGAAGGAGGCCTGCGAGATCGGCACACGCCTCGCTGTCTCCGTTATCCTGACGAAGGAGAGCGTCTGCCCGCGTTTTCGTCCCGAGGAGTTTGGGATTTTCCTTCCGAAACAATGACCGGATGGCGACGGACGGAAGGGCACCG
This sequence comes from uncultured Clostridia bacterium, assembly GCA_946408865.1. Next base: position 7,926 of record CAMJTZ010000024.1, on the reverse strand, counting down.
TCTGACAGCGAAAATGCCGGAGACTCTGTATGCCCCGGCATTTTCGCATCTGTTCCTTTATTTCAGGTCCTCTGAAAGAGAAACAAACTTCAGCGGAGATTTCCGTCTCTCCATTTCCGTCAGCAGCATGTCCACCGCATCTGCCGTATAGAGGCTGTTCTGGCTCATATGCATCACCAGCACCGCTCCGCTCTTTGTGTTGTTCAGCATGGACCGGTACAGTGACTGCACGTTCGTTGCTTTGTAGTCCTCCGTACTGAAGCTTCCGCTTACGCTGTAATGGAATCCGCAGTCCAGTACCGTCTCCAGCCCGATTTTGCTGACTGCAAGTGTCGGCGGCCGGAACAGGATCGCGAGCGCCGGCTTTCCGTCAATCTCGATGTCACCCACAATCTGCTGCAGCTTCTCCCAGCTTCTGACCAGATCCTTCTGCAGCTCGATCGCTTCCTCTTCCGTCAGCGTTGTGAATACCTTGCCGTTCCCCGTGTCATGGCTCAGAGGGTAGTGTGCGTCCGTATGGCAGGCGATTGTGTGCCCCGCCACAGCGATTGCCCGCAGCAGGTTCGGGTTGTATTCGAGATTATTTGTGCGCACAAAGAAGGTCGCCTTCGCTTCATGTTTCTCCAGCACCTTCAGGAGTTTTGTCAGCGTCTCGTCCGGTCCCCAGTCGTCGAATGTCAGAAATACATGTCCTTCACTGTTCTGGATGAATCCTTTCCTGTCCAGCGCATTGACTTCCTGAGCCGTGAAACCGGGAAGAAAATTCATGCTGTTCACCCAGTCCGTACCGATATACCGCTTCTTTATTTCCTCCATCACGTCTTTGCCTTCCAAATGCCCTGGATAGACAGCGTCCCTGACCTCCGGAAGAATCTGTTCTTTCTTCAGCGGATACGTGTATTGCAATTCCGTGTTTCCAAGCATTTCGCCCAGGCTTTTCACCGGGTAGATGTTCTTTTCCGCTACGATTGCCTTGATGTAGTCCCCCAGTACTGTATTGCTGTACTGAAACAGTCCCATCTGAAAGCTGACGATCTCTCCCCGCTGCAGGGCGACGTTGTTATTCTCGCTGAATACCGCATTGATGATCTCCTCCGGCTTCGTCAGCCGGCTTACATTCGCGGGCATCAGATCAGCCAGAAAACTGATCAGCGGATAACCGCCCTGCGACGCCACCTGCCTGTGTTTATCCGGCGGCGTTCCGTATCCCGTCCGTACATACACTTCTCCGTTGTACCCCATGGACCGGAGTTTTTTTTCATTCTCCTGTACGGTTTCCAGTATCCGTCCGGCTGAAAGCTGCGATTCCTTCTCAATCAGAATCCCGATCTCATGCCCTGCCCGGATGATACGGCTCACATCGTCCGGGAAACTGTCGAGATCGTTCCCTTTCACAAAGAAGACGGCCGGCGCCTGGATATCTTCCAGCGCCTGCAGCACCGACGGCAGCTCGCCGTTCTCCGGCGAATAGTTAAAGGTCAGGATGATTCCCTCTTCTGCCGTATAGATCCGCGTAATTACGTCCGCCAGCTCAGAGATGTTTTCCATCTCCGGATCCTGCGTAGGCGCCGGCGTCGCTGTCGGCCCGATGCCGACCGTACGCATCGGATTAAACGCCCGGAATGTCGGGCTTGGCTGCGGTTCAGGAGTCGGTGTCGGCCTCCCGGCATTTTCCAGGAAAGGATGCTCTTCAAAATAGAACGCCGCAAAGATCATCCCGGCGATCAGCACCAGCAGTACCACTGTTGTCCGGATCTGCCGCATCCTCATTGTTCCTTGCCTCCTTTTGATTGCCTGAGGTTAAGGATCTGACTGTTCCATTCTTCTGCCCTGGTTCCGCCCAGCCGGAAGAAATCAAACCGGTCATATCCGTATTCCGTCAGGATCCCCATCCACTTTTTCAGCGTTTCCGCGTCTGCGTACCATACGGTGTGTTCTTCTCCGTCCTGCAGATATGTTCCCCGCATCGCGCCGCTCTCCGGATCCCGGCCCGGCCGCATATTCCTGCTTCGGAATATCTCCTCCGCCTGTTTTTCCGTTACCTCGCGTTCAGCCTGGTTTCCCTTCCAGTCGTATCCGCCTGTCGCCAGCGCCATGCAGCAGTCTTCCCGTCCCTGGTAGAGACTGGCAACCTTCTCCAGAAACCCGCGGTCCGCCTTCGGTCCCGGGCCCGAATGATATCCGTACAGGCTGTAGCACATTATGCTGTATTCAGGCCCTTCCGGCATCTCCATGTACATAATGCTGTCCCATTCCAGACATACCCGCAGCGCGATTCCCCGCGCCTTCAGCGTGCTGTATAGTTCCGTAATGAAGGCAGCGAACTTCTGCCAGAGTTCGCGGTCTCCGTGGATGTTTTCGTAGTCGATTTCAATCCCCCTGATCTGCCATTCCTCCGCCAGGCTTGTAAGCTCCCGTATGTGGCTTTCCCGGCTTTCAGGGGTGGCCAGCAGGTCCCGCAGCAGGTCCCGGTCCTTGTTGGAATATCCGCCTTCCTTCTTCGCCAGATCGTTCACGACCGACAGCCAGATCCGTTCAGCCGGGAATCTGTTCTGCATCTCCCGCAGCATCTCTTCCGCTTCCGGCTCGAGCACGACATATTCTTCCGGGTCAAACAGCGCTTCGAAGGCGATCAGACGGTCCGGAATGGGGTCCATCGCTGCAGCTTCCTCGATCCCTGCTTTCGCGTCCCAATATACGATCCACGTCCCGCAGGAAACCCGGTCCTCCTGCTCCCCCAGGGCGCACCCCGGTCCGGAGACGGCAAAGGCCGCTGCCAGACTCAGGATCCTCTTCCATGTCGTCTTCAATCCTCTTTCCTCCCCAGTCCAACCAGCCGCAGCAACCACTCGAAGAAGGATTCCCTTGGCAGTTCTTCCTTTTCCTTCTCCTCCGCTTTCTCTTCCTCCGGCTCTTCCGGCACGGCGTAGGTATAGCATTCAGTTCCGGAGCCGTCACGGACCGTCAGGTTGATGAACACCGCGTCATATACGTCATCATCCAGGTTCTCCCGGCTGAAACGTTCAATATCGTTGGATACTGCGCCGGTCAGCAGCAGATTGTGTCCGGGCGTAGCCGGTACGCGGAGGTTTTCCACGGCCATTCTGTCATCAATCCAGACATTCAGCACGTTATCCTTCAGGCGGATCCGCAGCTTCCGCTCGTCCCGCTGGGAAATATCCAGTTCCGGATAATAGGGTTCGCCGCCTTCCTCAATATTGACGACCACCATGGCCTCCAGATCCGGCAGGATGGCTTCCGCCTGCCGGACCCTTGCAGGGTCCTCATCAAATTCGATAATGGCTTTCTGCAGAGCAATCAGCCCGTCCAGCTCATTCTGTTCCTTGCTGATGAAGGGACCGCCGTCAAATTCAAAGAGACTCAGTTCATGCAGTTTTGCATCCGGTTCCGCCATGGAGCGGATCACCAGATAATTGTTCTCAAGCGCCACCGAAATACCGGCTGCTCCGTCTTCCGTGGCTCCCAGGATCACTCCCTGCTTTCCAACCACATTCCCCTGCAGTGTCACTGTTACGTCCGGATTCTCAATCACTCCGGTTTTGAGGCGCATGGTGGCTTCGCCATAGGGCAGGGTTGTCAGGATAATCCGGTCACCCTCCATGTCTGCGACGCCGCCGGTGACCTGCCACTGTTCCAGGGCTTTCAGGTCTCCTGCCAGGAAACTGACATTATCCCCTGTATCATCCCAGATCCGCATCATCAGGTGATTCGGGGAGAAATAATGCCGTGATTCCAGCCGGGTCAGATCCCAGATACTGCTTTCCGTCGTGTTCAGGCACGATCCCTGCCGGTTGAAATTCATTTTGAACAGCTTTGTCAGTTCCAGCTCGTTCTGTTCCGATACAAGGGCATCATTTCCGAAAGCCCGTGTATTGGAATGCATCAGTACATACAGGGCCGGCACTTCTCCGACAGCAGAATAATCTTCCCGCATCTGTTCGTAATCCCAGGAAATCCGGCGCCGCATCTCTGTCTCGGTTTCCTCCCGCAGCCGGTCCTTGTCCCGCAGGAAGTCCATCAGGTAATGGTTATAATCCCTTCGGAGATATTCACGGACTGCCTGATGCTCTTTCTGGTTCAGATGCCCGAAATAGTTTCTGTAGCGGTCAAAAACATTGATGTAGCTCAGCCGGTATCCGTTTGACCCGATCTCCCAGAATGTGGTGCCGATCAGATCCTTCACATTCTGTGCAGTGATATACAGCCCTTCCTGATCCTTCAGGTTTCCGGAATAAGTGCACATGGTTGCCTTGTAGTTGAAACGTTCCAGCGTTGGCTGTGTCAGTTGGGCCGTATTGTAGATGCCGTCCTCAAACATCAGCAGCATCGCGTTTTCCGGCAGTCCCTTCTGCTCCCTGTAATAATCCAGAACATCCTGCTGCATGATCGTGACATAGCCGGACCGCGCCAGCAGGGCTGCCTGCTTGCGGAAGTTTTCCAGGTTCACGATTTTGCTTTCCAGTTTTTTGCTGGTGTTCACCCCGTTATAGGAAACCGAAATGAACCTCGCGCCTTCGGGTGCCTGTACGGCCGGCACCGCGGTCTGCGGCAGCACTGACCGGGCGGATACGGCATATTGAGCGGTTCCGTTCACCGGATTCACACCGATCGCGTCCTTCAGCACATTGCCGTCCTTGTCCGTAACCGTTCCGTCCGCATTCTGCCGGATCCCGGTTTCCGCGGCCGGCTCCTGCTTCACTGCCGGTTTGGGCTGGGTTTCAATGGCCCATATCGCCCACAGGACAATAAATGCCAGCAGCAGGACCTGCAGGATGGTCCGTATGACCTTCCAGACATTTTTTCTCCTCAGGCCTTTTCGATCAAGACGTTTGGCCATTTTTTATCTCCTTCTCTTCCATACCGGCGCCGCTTTTATCTGCTGCAGCATCCTCTTTCTTCCTGCCGCCGCTGCGGGTTCCCCAGTGGCTCACCCAGAAGGTGAACCAGGCCCATGGCATCTGCCACAGCAGGATCCCTTCGTAATACAGGCAGAAAAGGATACCGTAGAACCACAGCGAACTTCGCTTCAGAATCAGCTGCGCAAAGCTCATCAGCAGTGCCATCAGCAGAATTCCCAGCAAAAAGGCCGCGGGGAATGTATGACGTACAATCGGGATATACGCCAGGTTGTACAGGACAATGAGCGGCGCAATCATCGGAACAATCAGACCCAGATAGAAGAACAGGGCCATCAGCGGTTCCTTTCTCCACATGAATTTGCCTGCCATCACTGACTCCCGCAGCCAGCTGCGCTTCCAGCGCATCTGCTGCTTCAGGAAAACCTTGTGCCGGTTCGGGACAATCGTGGAGCAGATTGCGGTATCCTGGTAGTAGGTGCGATGATGGCGTACGATGAAGTTCGTCAGGCTCCGGTCATCCCCGAAGGTCGCCTTCTGGCCCATGAACTTCTGGTGCAGCCAGGCGTCCGCCACCTCGCGCACCGCAGAAAGCCGGTAGCAGCTCAGCGGTCCGCTCAGGCACATGACGGAATCAAAGTACGCTTCCGCCGCTTTCATCATGCGGAAAGAAATGTAATAGCGCACACTCTGCATTTTCGTCAGATGGTTTGTATAGGTGTTCGCAACGTCAGTCCGTCCGGATACGCCGCCCATTCTCGGATCCTTGAACGGCTGCACAAGATTCCGGATCGCATCCGGTTCCAGGAAAGAGTCCGAATCCACAAAGGTAATCAGTTCCGTGTTCGCGTTCCGGATTCCGATTCCCATGGCTTCACGTTTGCCCTGGTTATACTGCTGGAAAAACACACGGATTCTCCGGTCCAGTCCGAAACGCTTCCCTTCCTCGCACAGTGATTCGACGGTTTCCTTTATAACCTCCGGTGACCGGTCCGAAGATCCGTCGTCCACAATAATCAGTTCGAGTTTTTCCGGCGGATAATCCTGGTTGAGACAGGAAACGATCGTCCGGCGGATCCAGGTTTCTTCGTTGAAACAGGGAACAACAATCGTCACGGAAGGTGTGTATTCCGGGTCTACCGCCACCGGTCTGTACAGCATCCCGAAAAAATAGCGGCTCAGCAGGAAGGCGCAGGTCAGCAGGCTGTATCCGTACAGCACCGCGTTCGCACCGAAATTGGTCACCGATTCCACCCGCATCAGCAGAATCGCCAGCGTAATCAGGAACAGAAATCCGGCCGCCAGCGTAAAATACATGTTGCTGGTTCCCCGCCGGGCTTTGTACAGCGGCTGTTCAAACTGCAGCGCGACCCAGTGATCCTCATGCCGGATCCGGACAATTTTGGACTTCAGCCGGTACTTTTTCTCCGTACCTTCCTGAAGCATGCCGGGCTCGAGTTCAAAGCGCAGGCGGAGGGTGTCTCCCTCCTCCAGCATGGTGGAGTCGAAGTATTCCGGCAGATACAGCTTCATACCTGTCTGCGAAATATTGGCGCAGCGGCAGCGGAGTTTGATTCCGTCCTTCCCCTTCACCATCACAAACAGGTTTGTCTCTTCATACCGGGTGCCCGCATACCGGGCATATTCCGGACGGTTTGCATCATCCTGCATGTTGTTCCGGCGGTCATTGTTGGTTCGCTGGAGCGTAGGATCCGGCACATAGCTCAGCTGCCGGCGGTCTTCCACCGTATGCAGCATTGAATCACGGATCCCTTTCTGTTTACCCATGCTCGATCACCTCTTCTCCGCCACTTTTTTATTCCGGTACATACTGCATCAGAAAATCAATCCACGCCTGGCAGCCCGCATCATTCAGATGCGTTCCGTAACTCATCCGGTCCAGGCAGTAATCATCGCGCAGCGCGCCTTCCCCGGTCCGCAGGGCATATGCCGGATCCAGATAAACCATCCCTGTTTGCGCACACAGTGCCGCCAGCTTCAGGTTGAAGCGGAACAGCTGCGTATTGGAAGGCGTGTTGTTTTTCCCGGCAACCGCCGGGAAACTGCCCTGCAGCACAATCCGGATACCCGGGTTCTGTTTCCGGATCCGGTAGATCAGCAGCTTCAGATTGCTGAAGAATCTGTCGTCCAGGTACGCCTGGCGTGATTCAAACCGCAGCATCAGGTACGCCGTCTTCGCTCCCAGTTTTTCCAGCGCGTCTTCTATCGTCATCCGCACACCGTCGACCGTCGGCAGGTTTGTGCCGGCCGGATCGTGGTTGACCGCCTGTTCGATGGTCAGTCTGGATGCATACAGGAAGCGGGCATTCCCCATATATTCCGGATCGGTTTCCCGTTTCCATTCAACGTAGCTCTCAAGACTCGCCACATCGCTGGAGCCGATGAAAACAGCGTCGTTGAAATCCGCATTTCCGCCTTTCCGTGTCCGTCCGACATTCACCGGTTCTTCCGTTACCGGCCAGGGGTAAAGATCCGGGTCAAAGCGTTCTGCTTCTTCCTTCGTCAGCTCCCGCTTCTCCGGCAGCAGTGTGACCGCATATTTCTCCAGTTCATCCGGCATCACAATTTTATAATTCAGTTTTTTCAATGCCGTGACCAGCCATTTCATCTGATCCAGCGGCAGCGTATCCACCTCTACCCGGCGGTTGTCGCTTACCTCGTTGATGGAGGGACTCGGATCGATGGCCGGTTTCTCATCCAGCGCCGGGCCGGAACCGATGAATTCACTCAGGTCCAGTTCCTGTCCCAGCTTCACGGAAACGATGCTTCCCCGGATCAGATTCCGGACATAGGCTTCCGCGTCCTCTGCCGTCGAAAAGGATTTATGGTTCAGATACAGTGTTGGCATCACGGCTGCTTCAAGACCTGCAGTTCCGGCAGCACGCAGCAGCGTTTCCGTGTATTCAGAACCGTTCATCCGGACAAACCTCGGTGTCTGGCCGATCGCCCGGAAAACCAGTTCCTGCGTTTTCCGGAAAGCATAGATATTTTCATCCACGCTGTTTTTTTCCATCTTTTTTGCGCCGAT
>CAMJTZ010000023.1 GCA_946408865.1 uncultured Clostridia bacterium | reverse complement strand
CTTTGTGCATCAGGCGTGATTCTTCTGACAGTTTTTCCTCTTCTCCGGGCTGTATGGAAGCCATCTGCATTTCCCCGAGCTCCCGCCGGAGGATATCTTCCCTGCGTTCCCGTGTTTCACTCATTTTGACAATTTTTGCATATTCCCTGTGATTCGTGATAAACCGCTGATATGCTTCTGAAATATTCTTCAGCAGCAGCTGATGGTTTTCATCTCCCATCAGATCGAGATAGGAAAGATGTTTCTCTTCATCTGCCAGAAACTGATACTCGCTTTGTCCATGAAGATTCAGGAGACACGCAGCTGTTTCCTTCAGGACAGATACCGTAACAGGTACCCCGTTGATCCGGCAGATATTCCGTCCTGTCATGGAGATTTCACGGAAAATCGTCAGAGAACATCCATCATAATCAATCTGCTCCCTGGCAAGAATCTCTGCACAGGCGTTTCCGGATTCGGTTTCGAATTCAGCTTCCACGGACGCCTTGTCGCATCCCGTACGAATCAGGTCCCGGTCAGCTCTGCCGCCCAGCAGGAGCGCGACAGCATCCACTATAATGCTTTTCCCGGCACCTGTTTCGCCCGACAGCACTACCATACCCTCATGAAAAGATACAGATACATGCTCAATCAGCGCCACATTATGGATTATCAGCGTGCGAATCATTTATTCTCTCTTCTCTTCCGATTATTCTTTTCCGGCCAGCTTCCGGATCCTCTCGGCGATTTCAGCTGTATCGTTTTCATTGCGGACAGCAAGAAAAATAGTATTGTCTCCGGCAATCGTGCCGAGCACTTCCTTCCAATTCATGGTATCAATTGCTTCTGCTGCAACATTGGCGGATCCGCTGAGCGTTTTGATTGCAACAATCTGTCCTGCATAATCCACACTGAGCGTGGAATCGGACAGAAGCCGTATCATCCGGTCGTTTGCCTGCAACTCGTGGCGTCCCGGTTTTGCATAGCGGTAGTCGCTCTGATGACCGGAAATCTTGATCAGGCGAAGATCCTTGATATCGCGTGAAACGGTTGCCTGCGTTACTTTATATCCGATTTCCCGCAGACGGTTTGCCAGTTCTTCCTGCGTTTCAATTTCTTCGTTTTCGATCAGCCGCAGTATCTCGTTCTGCCTGTCTGTTTTCATGATATACCCTGCTTTCTCAGTATTTCAGGCTCCATTCAATCAGCTTGCTCCGCACAAGGGAAAAGAAGTGGTATGGATGAATCCGGAGAAGCCGCATTTTCCGGTTGGATCCTGTTATGATGATCTCGTCTCCGGCCTCCAGCTTCGCGCAGTCCATTCCGTCTATCTGAAGTTCTGCTGTCTGCTTTCTTTCGGGATTCAGACGGAAAGAAATCTCAGAGGTTTCAGATACGACGCATGGGCATGTCTGAAGGCTGTGTGCACACACCGGTGTCAGGATGATACAATCCATATCAGGCTGCACAATCGGCCCGCCTGCAGACAGTGAATATCCTGTGGATCCTGTGGGCGTGGCTGCAATCATGCCGTCCGCAGTAAAAGTTCCGAATACTTCCCGGTTTACGCTGCATTCCACCTGTATCAGCCGTGCGAATCCTCCCCTGGTAACAACCGCATCGTTCAATGCAGTAAAGCATCTCCCGTCTGACAGGCGGACATTCAGCAGAAAGCGTTCCTCCATCTGATAATTGCCATCCAGAATTGCTCTCAGGCATTCGGTCAGGTGCTCAGGTTCCTCTTCTGTCAGGAAACCGACGGTCCCCAGATTGATTCCCATCAGAGGGATTTCGTGCATCATAGCCATCCTCGCACCGATCAGGAATGTTCCGTCTCCGCCGAATGTCAGGATCAGATCCACACTGTGCAGATCGTCTTTTTCATCCTGCAGATATACTGTTTCAATATGATTGTCTGAAAAAAAAGATGCAGCAACACCGGCCATCCGGACTGCTTCGGCTTTATCCGGATTTGAAATCAGGCCGATTTTCCTGAACACGCAGGCATCGCTCCCCTCGCTGGATTGACAGTATTTTATCATGCGGTGTATATTTATTCAACAATAATGAATTTTTCGTGTCCGGAATTCATTCCGGCACCCGGAAAAACACTGCCGGAGGAATGATCTGCTTTGGAGAATGAAATCATCTACGAGAATCCGGATTTCCTGATCTGTGTCAAACAGCCCGGAATTCGTTCCGAAGCGGAAGGCCTTCCTGCCATTCTATGCGCGCAACATCACTATCCGTCCTTGTATCCGGTTCACCGTCTGGATCAGGGAACCGGCGGCCTGATTCTCCTGGCCAAATCCTCCGCAGCCGCCGGCAGCATGACGGAGCTTTTTTCAGACGGTAAAGTTTATAAAGAATACCTTGCTGTTATCCAGGCTGACACTCCCGGTCAATCCGGCACTTTCCGGGATCTTCTTTTCCACGATACAAAAACAAACAAAACCTATGTCGTCAATCGCCGGCGCAAAGGTGTAAAGGAAGCATCCTGCACCTGGGAGCGTCTCGCTTCTGCACAGGTCTCAGGCCTTCCCTTTCATCTTGTACGTATATTTCTTCACACAGGCCGTACACATCAGATCAGAATCCAGTTCGCTTCACGAAAAATGCCGCTCTACGGAGATGCGCGATACGGAAGTAAAATAAAAGCCGGTTTTCCCGCACTGTGGGCCTCAGGGCTTTCTTTTCCGGATCCGTTCGGTTCGGGTATAACATTGTCTTTTCACTCCGCCCCGCCGCAGGAGGCGCCGTGGGATCTATTCCGGTCTGATATTATGGTCTCTCCCTGAAAGCAGCAGGCTGTGCGCATCCGCAACAATCCTCTGAACTTCCTCCGTGCTGATCATCTGTGTATCCGGCCTGGAAGCGGATATTTCCGCCAGAAACTCGATGTTCCCTTCCGGCCCGGTTATCGGTGAGAAATCCAGCCTGTATACATGCAGTCCTTTATCTTCTATAAAGTGAATGATTCCATTCAATACTTCTTCATGGGTTTTACTGTCGCGTACGACTCCGTTCTTGCCGATCTTTTCTCTGCCGGCTTCAAACTGCGGTTTAATCAGCGTATAGAGCGTCCCTTTTTCTCCGAGGATTTCAAAAAGAACCGGAATAATCAGGCGAATGGAAATAAAACTGACATCCATTACCGCGATTTCCGGAATATCCGGAAACATCTCTTTCGTCAAATACCTCGCATTTGTACGTTCCATCACTGTGACGCGCGGATCATTCCGCAGCTTCCAGTCAAGCTGCCCGTACCCGACGTCGATTGCATACACATGTCTGGCACCGTTTCGGAGACAGATATCGGTAAATCCGCCTGTACTGGCCCCCACATCCATGATAACACGGTCTTTTAGATCTGCAGAAAAGACGCGCACCGCTTTTTCCAGCTTGTGAGCTCCACGGCTGACATATTTGACGGATGATTCCCTGACAATCAGGTTGTCATCTTCCAAGATCGTTTCAGAAGACTTGTTGATCTTTCTTTCATCCACATAAATTTCCCCGGCCATGATCATGGCCTGTGCCTTTTCACGGCTCGGAGCCAGCCCGCGTTTCACCAGGGCGGTGTCTGCCCGTTCTTTTTCCTTCAAGCTTCCGTCCTCCCCAGTTTTTTCATAATGCGTCCGGTTAGCTGATTCGCAGACAGACCGGCATATTCCAGCAGCTCGCTGTGTTTCCCGTGAGGAATAAACATATCGGAAATACCGATACAGTCCACGGGAGCTTTCAGTCCCAGCTGACGGCATCGTTCTGTTACATATTCGCCGAATCCTCCGGTTGTCATATGCTCTTCCAACGTGATTACAGGGGTGCTCCCTGTCTGATTCAGGTATTCTTCATCCAGCGGTTTGATGCTGGAACAGTTTACTACTTCAGCGTCGATCCCTTGCTTCCGGAGATCTTCCGTCACAGTCAGCGCGGTTCGCACCATGCCTCCGGCGGCCAGCAGTTTCACATCTTTTCCCGGAACAACCACATCCCACCTGCCGGGAATAAATCCGTTGTTTTTTGTCTTTCCGGAAGGAAGCCGGTCACCGTCTTTGCAATATCGGATGGCGACGGGGCCATCCTGGCAGATGGTCCACGATAACATTTCACACAGCTCATCCGCGTCAGCGGGAGAAAGCACCGTTATACCGGGAATCGGAATCAGTGCGGAATAATCAAAAACCCCGTGATGGGTTTGTCCGTCCTCGCCGCCGATTCCGCTTCGATCCAGCAGGAATACCACAGGAAGATGCTGCATACAGACATCGTGGATCATCTGATCGTAACAGCGCTGGAAGAAGCTTGAGTATACAGCAAAATAGGGCCGCATTCCGCCGGCTGCAAGTCCGGCAGCCATGGTTGCCGCATGTTCTTCCGCGATGCCGACGTCGATCAGGCGATCAGGATATTTTTCGCCAAAATGGTCCAGTCCTGTCCCAAGCGGCATAGCGGCGGTAATGGCGATGACCCGATCGTCCTTTTCCGCCATTTCGGATAGTTTATCCGCCATCCGATGTCCCGCGGAGGGACAATCCGGTTCTTTCATCCGGAATCCTGTTTCAATATAAAACGGAGGTGTGCCATGAAAAGCTTCAGGACGTTTTTCAGCTTCTTCATATCCGTAGCCTTTTTTTGTCAGCACATGAATAACGCAGGGCCCTTTATGTTTTTTTGCCTGTTCCAGTGTTTCTTCAAGGCTTCTCAGGTCATGACCGTTAATCGGTCCGAAATACTGGAATCCGAGCGCTTCAAAAAAACCAACATCAGAATTACGAAGAATCACTGATTTCAGGATTTTCTTGACACCATGGATCACCCGGTAGATCATTTTTCCAAACACCGGAAGTCCTGAAAGCCTGCGCACTTTCTTTTTTGTACTCTGCCATCCGGCACTGATCCGAAGATGCGTCAGGTAGGAGGAAAGAGCGCCAACATTCGGTGCAATACTCATCTCGTTGTCATTCAGAATAACTGTCAGCTGAGTCCGAGCATTTCCGGCGTCGTTCAGAGCTTCATAGCACATTCCTCCGGTCATGGCGCCATCTCCGACAACAGCAATCACGCGATGATCCTGATGCAGATAATCACGGGCGCGTGCAAGGCCGAGCGCTGCTGAAATGGCTGTGCTTGCGTGTCCGGTTTCGTAGCAGTCGTATTCGCTTTCAGCCCGTTTCGGGAATCCGGACAATCCTCCGAATTTACGCAGCGTTCCGAACCTGCTGTATCGCCCTGTAATCATTTTATGCACATAGCTCTGATGGCCAACGTCAAAAACGATTTTATCCTCCGGCGTATTGAAAACCTTGTGCAGAGCAACCGTAAGCTCAACAACGCCGAGATTGGATGCCAGGTGTCCTCCGTTTTCGGAAACCGTACGGATCAGCTCATGCCGTATCTCTTCACATAGTTCGGTCAGTTCATGGTCATTCAGTTGTTTCAGATCTGAAGAGGATTGGATTCTTTCCAGCATTTTTTCCGCTCCTGACTGTCTGATTCTCTCTGTCAGGGATGTTTTGTCCCTTTGGCTCCCTTTGCTCCTTTTGTACCGAAGGAAGCGTTCTTCAGAATATCGCTGTTATAGGCATAATTATTCCTGGTTCTGTCTGCATGCGCTTTCTCCGCATATTCAATCATTTTGTCAATCAGTGTCTTGTAGGGCATTCCGTCGTTTTCCCACAGGTAAAAAGCAAGGCTCCCCGGGATCGTATTGATTTCAGTTATGTAGATTTCCTCACTGATTCTGTCAAACATGAAATCGATCCGTACGACGCCTTTGCAGTCCATCAGCCGGAATATTTCCCTGCTCAGCCCCTGTATTTTTTCTTTCAGGCTTTCTTCGATCGGCGCAGGAAGAACCCGGGAAAGACTCGCCATTCCTTTTGATCCGTTCCCTCCAAGATATTTGTCCCTGAAATCCAGGAATTCATCGTGATTCAGTGGCATTTCAATCGGAGACGCCATTGTTTCACCGTCATATCCGAGGACGCTGCAGTTCAGCTCGATCGGTTTGTCCAGGCCTTTCTCGACCAGCACACGCCGGTCATATTCAAATGCCAGTTCGAGCGCGTCCTTCAGTTCCTCAGCATCATCCGCCCGGCTGACGCCAATGCTGGATCCGAGGTTTGCAGGCTTTACAAAAACAGGATAACCCAGTTTCTCAGCAACTTCCGCAACAACAGCCTCCGGCTCTCCAGAGAACTCCCTGCGGCTGAACCAAACACCCGGAAGCACCGGAAGCCCGGCTCCCCTGAAGAACAGTTTCATTGCGATTTTGTCCATGCCAACGGCGCTCCCCGTAACCCCCGTGGAAGTATACGGTATATTTGCCAGTTCGAACAGGCCCTGAAGCGTTCCGTCTTCACCGTTCATCCCATGCATTACGATGATATACACGTCGATCCTGGCAGCGATTTCCACCTTCTCCTTTGCAAGCAGCCCGCTCCCTTTGTTCAGATACAGCAGCGCGCCGGATCCGCTTTCCAGATCCGGAAACACCTTCCGGATTCCCTTGGTATCCGGGTTGAAATTCTTAAAGGTCTGGATTTCCTTCAGTGCTTCACCGGTATACCAGGACCCTTTTTCATCAATATACACGGGGATGATATCGTATTTTTCCGTATCCGCAAAGCGCATCAGCTGAACCGCGCTGATAATGGAAACTTCCCTTTCACAGCTCCTGCTTCCGAAGATAACTCCAATTTGCTTCTTCATCGTAATTCCTCCGGTTTATTCAGTATAGTTGTCCGGCAAATCGTTTTCAAACAACACCGTATCGCCTGCTCTGACATTTTTTTGCAGCCATTCAGTCGCTTCCGCCAGGCTGTTCAGCACGACAATCCGGTCCCGCGGAAATCCGTTTTCAGTCAGGCCCTTTGAAATGGCCGTGCTCCGTTTTTTTCCGATCAGGAGTGCGTAATCACAGCAATCTGCTGCTGCCTTTCCGAATTCACAATTCATTTCAGCTTCTTTTGCGCCCAGCTCCACCATACCGGGTGTTACCAGGATCCGTGTTCCGCTCATTTCCTTCAGAACGCGGAATGCCTGCACAGCTCCTTTGATATTGCTGTTGAAAGCGTCGTCGATAACCGTCATTCCGCCGGGATTGGGGATCAGCTGCAGCCGGTGTTCCACCGGACGGATTTTCTCAATGCCCCTGGCGATCTGCTCTCCTGTCATGCCGAGTTTCAGGCATATACATACGCAGACAAGGATATTCCGGATATTCAGTTCTCCAAGCAGGACGGTTTTGCACGGAATCCGCTGGTTTCCTGTGCAGAGAACGAAAGAACTTCCCTCACCTGAAATACGGATATCCTCTGCCCATACATCATCCTTTTCCGCTTCCAGACCGGAAATCATTTTATCTTTCCCTGTCTTTTCATACAAATCACGACATATTCCGTCATCATCTGCAAAAACCGCGAACCCGTCGGCAGGAAGCGCTTCAATCAGTTCGTATTTTGTTTTCGCAACCCGCTCCACCGTTTTGAAAGTGTCGAGATGCTGCGGTCCGACAGAAGTAATAATTCCAATCTCCGGATGAACAAGCCGGCACATCTCTTTGATATCTCCGACGTGCCGCGCGCCCATTTCAGAAACAAAAACGCGGTGTCCGGGTTCAAGTTTTGTCCGGATCACTTTTGTGACACCCATGGGTGTATTGAAGCTGGCGGGTGTCACAAGCGTATGGTATTTTTCTTCCAAAAGCGTCCCGAGAATAAACTTTACGCTCGTTTTTCCCCAGCTTCCGGTTATGCCGATCCGGACCAGGTCCTTCCGTTGTTTCAGAATATGCTGTGCATCCCGGAAATACAGTTCGCTGATCCCTTTTTCTATCGGCCATGCGAGAAGGCCGGCAAGCGCGACCCACAGCGGCAGAAAAGCTGGGAAAGCAAGAATCAGCGCAAGTTTCAGCCGGTTCAGCAACTGACCTGCATCGGCGGTATTCCAAAGGGTAAACAGCAGCAACGGCAGGCCCGTGAATATAATAAACGCGACACAGTAAAGCCGTTTGATTCTTGGCGTGAAGGCCAAAGCTTTTTTCGCTTTTTTTTCGGAGCATTTTTGGCCGATAAAGTATCCTCCGGCAACCAGTATGATGGTCTCAAGGATGAAAAAGGGCCATGTGAATGCCTTGAAAATAAGATACAGTATCAGAAAAGACAGGGTAAAAAGGAAGCACATCAGCGCTCCCGGCAGAATGATCTTCGCCTGATTTCTTCTCAGCGAGCGAAAATAACCCGGAAACTGATAGCTTTCAAGCTGAAAATAGTGAATCAGGATTCTGCCGGATAGCAGACATCCTGCTGCCAGCGCCATAAACAGAAGGAATATCTGTATCATTTCAAGCTTCCTCCTTCAGAAAATGGTTTGCAATCAGGTTAAACCGTGCAGCCTGTTCCAGATAGGCGAAATGGCTTCCTCCTTCGAGGATAACGAGGCCGGCATCCGGGATGAGTTCCTCCATTTTCTTCCCCATCCACAGAGGAGTTTCCGTGTCCGCATCTCCCCAGATCAGAAGCGTGCTCGCCTGGAAGTGCGGATAATATTCTGTCAGATCCTGACTGATAACCTTTACAAACGTCTTGCGCATTTCTTCGTCCAGCGCATTATAATCCGCACTTCCGTATTTTTTGCGCAGACGATCCTCCATTTTTTCCGCAGCGGAATGCATAAGCGGTATTTTACCGAAACTTTCGTACAGTCCCTTCAGTTTCTTGTAGTGTTCAGTTCTTTTCTGCGCCTCGTCGGAAAGCGGTTTCCGGATTCCGGCACCGCCGGTAAATATTATTTTCACGAACAGTTGCGGATACGTTGCAGCCAGAACCGAAACAATGCGGCATCCAAAGCTGTGTGCAATTACACAGCAGGGAACAAATCCTGTTTCCTCGAGCAGTATCCGGATACAGTCAGCGTATTCCTGTACACCCCAGGGTTCAGGCGGTTTGCCGCTGTTCCCGTGTCCCGGGAAATCCGGAATCAGGATCTGAAACCGGTCTGCGAAAGCGTTGGCCACAGACTGCATCAGACGGCCGTCGCACCCCCATCCGTGGAGGAGCAGCAGTTTTCCTTTCCCGCTTCCCTGCAGTGTGTACGATACTTCTGTTCCGCAAATATTTTTCGTCATCATTCGTCCTGCTCCGCCGGAATCATCCAGATATACCGGCATTTTTCAGCGCTTATTTCATATTTCCCCCGGATATCCTCCGGGACGGAGGTAATTCCTTCCCAGCAGCACTGAAGCGCTTCACACGTCTTTCTGCTTGGCTGGTTGTCCGGATCACATGTAATAACTACCGAATTCTTGCCGCCCATACGGATTTCCTTTTTCAGCAGGAGGCATGCGCGTCTGGCATAGTGATGACCGCGGAAAGGCGGATCGATGTGATAGCCGATGTGTCCAAAATAATAAATGCAGCGGCTTTCCCCGTCCCGGTAACTGATCTGCCCGATTTCTTCCCGGCAATTGTGCAGCGTAATCCGCCAGATCTGTTCCCTGCCGAATCCCATGGATGGATCAGGCGGAGTAAAGTGCATCGGAACAAGATCGATCACGCCATCTGTGTATTCCGCTCTGTATCTGTGAAAAAACATTCTATATTTACACTTCCTGAATTTTGACCATATCCAGGAGTCGGTCAAAATCCTCCCGGACAATCAGTTGGGTACCTTCTGTCATAACGCTGGCTGCTCCGGCGGCAATTCCATAACGGAAGGCTTTCGACATGCTCTTTTCCTTTTCGTATCCAAGCAGCATTCCGCCAATCATGGCATCCCCGGCTCCGACCGTGGACTTCGTTTCCACGCGGAGTGCCGGCGCAAAAAGTGTTTTCTCAGCTGAAACATACATTGCACCCATTTCACCCATGGAAACCACGGCGTGTTCAACACCCAGCCGGATAAAAATCAATGCCGCATCCCGGATGGTCCTCATCGTGCGCAGTTCCATTCCAAGCGTCGCTTCCATCTCTTTCAGATTCGGTTTGATAAGATAGGGGCAGGCGCCTTTCGCGGCCAGTTCAAGTTCTTTCCCTTCTGTATCCAGGATGCACTTTTTCCCTTCCAGAATTTTCAGAAGATCCCTGTAGGTCCCCTCCGGACATCCGGGCGGAAGACTTCCGGTCAGCACTACCATATCGCTGTCTGTCGTTTTCTCGTGCGCCATCTGAAAGAAGCTTTCCAGCGCGGTCTGATCCACAACCGGTCCCGGCTCATTCAGTTCTGTAACACCCTGTCCGCATTTGCTGACTATTTTCGTATTTGTTCTTACATGGCCCGGAATAACCTGAAAAAAATGCTTCAGGTTTTCTTTCTCGATCAGCGATGTCAGCTCTTCAGAACCGTCTTTGCCCATCAGTCCGAGGCACTGAACATCCAGTCCGAGGCGTTCAGCCACAACCGCAACATTGATTCCCTTCCCGCCGAGATCAATTCGTGCGTTTCCGATTCGGTTTACCTGACCAATCTGCAGTGTGTCGATTTCAACAGTCCTGTCAAAACTGGGATTCATGCAGATTGTGGTAATCATCTGTCCAGACCTCCATATCCAATATCCTTAAGATTATACCATTCCTCTTTTTCATTCGCAACACTGCACTCTGCTTTCCCGCATTGCCGGCACTCTGCTTTCCCGCATTGCCGGCAGATCCAGTTTATGGTATATTATTCAGTATGTTGGAGGTAAATCTGCAATGCTTGAAACAGATGTCCTGATTGTCGGTTCGGGAATTACCGGTACGTCTCTTGCCAGAGAGCTGTGCCGGTATGATGTCCGTATTATCGTGCTGGATCGCGGCGCCGATCTTTCCGAAGGCGCCACCAAAGCCAACAGCGGTATTGTCCATGCCGGTTATGACGCCCTCCCGGGAACCCTGAAAGCGCATTACAATGTCCGCGGCGCAGCACTCTTCCCATCCCTCTGTGAATCTCTTTCCGTACCCTACAAAAAATGCGGGGCGTTCGTCATCGGGTTTAATGCCGGCGATCTGGAAACGCTGAAAGTTCTTCTCCGCAGGGGTGAAAGCAATGGGGTCAGGGGACTCCGCCTTCTTTCGAAAGAAGATGCGCTTCGCCTTGAGCCTTCGCTCAATCCGGATGTCACCGGTGCTCTTGATGTGCCGGAAAGCGCAATCGTCAGCCCTTATGAACTGGCCTACGCACTTGCAGATGAAGCCGCCCTGAATGGTGTTTCCTTCCTTTTCAGCCAGTCGGTTTCCGCTGTCGAAAAAACAGGGAACGGATGGCTTGTCAGTACTGCACAGGGTGAATCTTTTGCCTGTAAGGTATTTGTGAATTGTTCCGGTGCTTCCGGCGCGGATCTTCACAATATGATTTCGGATGATCCGCTGACAATGACACACAGGCGGGGCCAGTATTACCTTCTTGACCGCGCTCCGGTTCTTCCTTTCTCACGTACAATCTTCCAGTGTCCATCTGTCATGGGCAAGGGCGTTCTTATTTCCCCGACGGTCCATGGCAATCTCCTGCTGGGGCCCAACGCAGAAGATATCCCTGATCCGCTCGATACAGCAACCACGTCCGGCGGGCTTTCCGAAGTGCTGGAAAAAGCATGTCTTACCTGGCCGGATGCATCCGTCCGTACCAATATCACGAATTTCAGCGGTGTCCGGGCTCATCTGAATACCGGTGATTTTCTTGTCGGTCCGGTTTCAGGTGCTCCCGATGCCTTTGAAGCAATCGGGATCGAAAGTCCCGGCCTTTCTTCCGCGCCAGCCATCGGGCTTGAACTTTCCGAAATGATTGCTGCATCCATGTCTCTTCAGAAAAAACTCTCGCATGTTTCCCTGCCTCCTCGTCCGGTTCCGTTCCATGAAATGACGGATGAACAGCGGGCTGAGGCTGTACAGGGCAATCCCGAATACGGCAATATTGTCTGCCGCTGCGAATGCGTCACGGAGGCTGAAGTACGTCAGGCGATCCGTCGTCCTGTCGGCGCGAGAACAATTGATGGCGTAAAGAGAAGAACAAGAGCCGGAATGGGACGATGCCAGGGCGGTTTCTGTTCTCCCCGCGTCGCGCAGATCCTGTCTGAAGAAACCGGAATTCCGCTCTCTCAGATTACAAAGGACGGCGGAGGAAGCTGTCTGCTTTCCGGTTCCCTTGCGTCTTTCCTGAAGGGAGGCTCCGCAGATGATTAATCAGCATGTTGATCTTCTCATCGTCGGCGCCGGTCCTGCCGGCCTGGCAGCTGCTATCTCTGCGCGGGAGGAAGGGATCGAATCCATCCTTGTCCTTGAGCGGGAGCAGGAGCCCGGCGGCATTCTTCGTCAATGCATCCATAATGGATTCGGCCTGCACCGTTTCCACGAGGAACTCACCGGTCCGGAATACGCGCAGCGGGATATCGACCGCGTGCGGGAACTGAATATTCCTGTGGAATGCGGAACCACTGTGCTGTCGGTCTCAGATCAGCGTGTGATCACTTGCGTATCCGCATCCAAAGGTTTCCGTCGGATCGAAGCAGGAGCTGTCATTCTCGCCATGGGCTGCCGGGAGCGGCCGCGCGGTGCTCTCTGCACACCCGGGACCCGGTGCGCAGGAATCTATTCCGCCGGTACGGCGCAGCGCTTTGTAAATCTGGAGGGTTTCATGCCCGGAAAAAGGGTTGTCATTCTTGGCTCCGGCGATATCGGCCTGATCATGGCCCGCAGGATGACACTGCAGGGCGCAAAAGTCCTTGCCTGTGTTGAAATTATGCCCTATTCCTCAGGCCTGAACCGGAATATCGTTCAATGCCTTGAAGATTATGGAATTCCCCTTTACCTTCAGCATACGGTCACTGATATCAGAGGCCGAGAGCGGCTAACCGGCGTCACAATTGCCCGTGTGGACAGGAAACGTATTCCGGTTCCGGGAACGGAGATTCATTTCGACTGCGATACGCTGCTCCTTTCCTGCGGGCTGATCCCCGAAAACGAACTTTCACAAGGAGCAGGTGTTGAAATATCACCCCTGACTTCCGGTCCTGTCGTTTCTGATAATCTGGAAACATCCGTTCCCGGAATCTTTTCCTGCGGTAATGTTCTTCATGTGCATGACCTTGTCGATCATGTTTCCGGTGAATCCTTCAAGGCCGGAAAAGCCGCTGCTGCATTCATCCGTAGCCCTTCCCATGCAGAGTCCCGGTTTACAGTCTGCGACGGCCCGGGCGTGCGCGGCACAGTACCGCAACGGATTTCCGCTGCGCCGCAGGAGGACGTACAGCTCATGTTCCGCCCCTCTGACGTTTTCCGGAACGCCGCCGCTGTTGTCGAATGCGGCGGTCAGGAAATTCTCCGCAAGAGAGCCATGATCTACACACCGGGTGAAATGGCAGTCCTTACCATAAATAAAGATCTGTTCGGAACGCTCACAGACCAGACCATCACAGTCAGAATTGAAGGTGAGAAATCCAATGGATAAAGTAATCACATGTATCAATTGTCCGGTTGGCTGCCGTATGACAGTTTCTCTTTCTGATGACGGAAATTTTGTCTCTGTTGCCGGAAACACCTGTCCGCGCGGAGCAGTTTATGCAAAACAGGAGTGTACGGAGCCTCTCCGCGTTATCACCGCCGTGATTCCGGTTTCCGGCAGCAGTCTCCCGCTTTCCGTCAAAACATCCGGTCCCGTACCGAAAGAGAAAATCCCCGCGATTATGCAACTTCTGGGAAATTACTCCCGGCCTGCTCCGGTCCGCGCCGGAGAAATCATTATTCCGGATGTTCTGGGTACAGGCGCAGATGTTATTGCCACCCGTACTGTATCCGGCGGGAATCATTAATGTACTGCTTTGTACTTATTCAGCATATACTCTTGTCTGAGAATCTTTCTTTTGTTATAATTCTTCTATGATTTTGAAAGGAGCGCACTCCATGTTAGAGAGTATTCTGGGTATTGGAACAGCCGTTGCTGAAGGTGCTGCCGCTGCAGCTCCTACCGCCGCTGCCACTGCTGCTGTTCAGGAGGTCAGCCCTGTCGTTTCCCTGTTGTTTACCTTTGGTCCGCTGTTGCTGGTTTTCGTGATTTTCTGGTTCATGATGATCCGTCCGCAGCGTAAAAAAGATAAACAGGTTAAAGAAATGCTCAACAATCTGAAGGCCGGAGACCGTATTTGCACCATCGGCGGTATTTACGGAACCATCACCGGCATTCAGGATGACACCGTCAAGCTGTCCGTCGGCCGTGACAACACTGCAATGGTGGTTGCCCGTTGGGCCATCCGCAGCGTGGAAGAAGTCCAGATCGAAAACGACGCACAGGAACTGAATTGACCGGCATATAGTTTAAAAGCAGGCATTTTGCCTGCTTTTTTTCTTACAGCTGATCAACAACATCGACCGGTTCCTTTCCGAAAGTATTGTAGAGGCTGTTGATATATTCCTGTTCACTGTCCTCCGCTGATGCAGTGTTCTCAGTAAAGTCCACCGCGGTCAGGTTGTAGTCTGTCCCGGTAATCTCCTTCAGTACCTGGATTACCTTCCCTTTCTTTTCTTCCTTGTTCAGCGTCCCGGTGAAAAAGGCGGATCCATCCGCTTTTCCGGGCATCCAGCGGATTGTGTTGTTTCCGGCATCCGCCAGCGTTGCGGTCCCTTGAGTCAGCAGACTCCAGACCGCCGGTGCCTCACTGGCCAGACGGTTCATCGTCTCAGTCCACACTTTGGAGAAATCTTCAGTTCCGGCGTTTTTTACGGAAGCCGCCGGTTTTGAAGCTGCCGGTGCTTTCTTCCGTTCGGGAACGGCAGCTGTCTTTTCGCTTTCACGGGGTTTTGTGAACGGGACGGCTTTTATTTCACCGTTTTCCAGTCTGTGTGTCAGATCCTCGATTTTCTTTTCCAGCATTTCAATTCTGTCGTTCAGTGCCTGCGGATCCGTTTCCTGCGTTCGGATGCAGCACTTCAGGCATACATTTTCCAGACTGAGACGCGCAGAAGAAGAATACCGCATCTCATTTTCGGCATTCATGAAAAGATCAAGGATCCGCATCAGACGCGTCATGGTGAACGCGTCTGCCTGCTGCCTGAATTCACCGGCATCTTCTTCCGTGAGATCCAGAATAGCGCTGATTTCCTCCGGGCAGCATTTGGCCAGAATAAGCGTCCTGATATGAAAACTGATATCCTTCAGGAATACAGAAGGATCTTTTCCGTCACGCATCAGCTGATCGATCATGCGGAACAGCGAGCCGGAATCAGATTCTGCGATCCGGTTCGCAAAGGTAAACAGAAAAGACCGGTCGCAGGTTCCGAGAATCTGCCGCACCATCTGTTCATTGATATCATTCCCGTATCCAAGACACATGTCCAGCAAACTCAGCGCGTCGCGCATACCGCCTTCCGCAGCCCGGGCAATAACCATCAGGGCTCCGTTGCTTACGTTCGCTCCGCTTCCTGCAGCCGCTTCATGGAGCCTTGACTGTATTTCCGAAACGGAAAGCCGTCCGAAGTCAAACCGCTGACATCGGCTCAGAATCGTTTCCGGAAGTTTCTGCGGTTCCGTAGTTGCCAGGATAAAAACGATATGTGCCGGAGGTTCTTCCAGTGTTTTCAGAAGCGCGTTGAACGCCGAGGTGGAAAGCATGTGTACTTCATCGATAATGTATACTTTATACCGGCCGAACTGCGGAGGATATTTCACGGTATCGCGCAGGTCGCGCATCTCGTCAACCCCGTTATTGCTGGCTGCGTCGATCTCGATAACGTCCAGGCTTTCGTCGTTTTCCATCCGGATGCAGTTCGGACATTCGCCGCAGGGATCTCCGTTCTTCGGATGCTCACAGTTAATCGCTCTGGCAAGAATCTTCGCAGTGGAAGTCTTGCCGGTTCCTCTTGATCCGCAAAAAAGATACGCATGCGCAATCCGGTCGTTTACGACCTGATTGCGCAGCGTATCAATCACAGCGTGCTGACCGACAACATGAGAAAAATCCTTCGGACGCCATTGTCTGTACAAAGCGCGATACGGCATATTATTCCTCTCTTTCTTCTGTTACGGTAATCATCAGCGGGCGGATCTGTTCCAGCTTTTTTTCCCCGATTCCTTTTACTGCCAGAATATCTTCAGGAAACCAGAAGCGTCCGTTTTCTTTTCTGTCCGCCAGGATGGCTGCAGCCGTTGCTTTACCAATGCCGGGATAGGCGGACAGTGTTTCCGTATTGCCGGTATTGAATCCATCCTGTTCTGAAAGAAGGATCAGCTGTTCAGGCAGCGCCGGATTCCGTGCTGTTCCGGTATAATTCGCGCCGGAAGGTGTGCGCAGCGGCAACAGACCAGCCAGCAGCATCAGGATTGCCGTCGGCAGAAGGATTAATCCGATTTGTTTTCGCAGTTTATCAGTCATTTTTCCGGATCTTCTGGCCGTTCTTCGTGTCTTCCACAATATAACCGGCCTCTTTCAGCGCATCCCGAAGCTCGTCGCTTCTCTTCCAATCCTTATTTTTTCTGGCTTCTTCCCGTTCCTTTACCATCGCGGAAATTTCAGCCGGGATTTCTTCGTTTTCCCTGGTCAGGATCCCGAGCACGCCGCATACGGCCATCAGGCTGTCCAGCGCTTTCTGCGCCGCAGCTTTTGCTGTCTTTTCGTTTACGGTAATATTCGCATCCTTTACAAGTTCAAAAATGGCGCCGAGCGCATCAGCTGTATTCAGGTCGTCATCCATCGCATCGTCAAAGCGTTTCTCATATCCCTGGATACGCTCTGCAAATGCCTTTTCCTCTTCATTTTCCGGGCGTTCTTCCCCATGTTCCGCGCAAAAACGCAGATGATCGCGAGCAGTATACAGCCGGTTCAGACTGGCGTTTGCCGCTTCAATCAGATCCCGGCTGAAATTGATCGGGCTGCGATAGTGGGAACTCAGCATGAACAGCCGGACCGCTTCCAGATCATATTCCTTCGAAATATCGCGCACAGTGAAAAAGTTGTTCAGGCTCTTGCTCATTTTCTGGTTGTCAACGTTGATGAAACCGTTATGCATCCAGTAATGAACATAAGGCATCCCGGTAGCGCCTTCACTCTGGGCAATTTCATTTTCATGATGCGGGAACAGCAGATCTTTTCCGCCGCAGTGAATGTCGAACGTTTCGCCGAGATACTTCATGCTCATTGCGGAACATTCAATATGCCATCCCGGCCTTCCTTTACCCCAGGGACTGTCCCAGGACGGTTCACCGGGTTTCTGGGATTTCCAAAGGGTAAAGTCTTCCGGAGCCTCTTTGTCCGTTTCCACATCCAGACGTTCGCTGGCGCCGGCTTCACGGTCCTCCATCCGCTGTCCGGACAGCTTTCCGTATCCGGGAAACGCTGATACACGGTAATATACATCACCGGAAGGCGTAGCATATGCATGCCCGTTCTCAATGAGTTTTGTGACAAGATCAATAATCTCCGTGATGTGGTCCGTGGCCTTCGGATGAACCGTGGCGGGACGGATTCCCAGCGCTTTGGCGTCCTTGTAGTATTCGGCGATAAAACGGTCCGCAAGTTCCTTTACAGTAATTCCCTCTTCGTTGGCGCGGCGGATCATTTTGTCGTCAATGTCCGTAAAATTCTGGACAAACGTGACTTTGTATCCTTCCCGTTCCAATTGCCGCCGCAACACGTCGAACGTGATAAACGGGCGGGCATTTCCAATGTGGAAATAATTGTATACTGTCGGTCCGCAGGAATATATTCCCGCCTGTCCTTCATGAATCGGTTTGAATTCTTCCTTTTTTCTCGATAAACTGTTATAAATCTGCATACAGACACCCTCTTTATTTCATTCGTTTATGATTCAGCAGGATTCTCATGACGGCGGACACCCAGATCACGCCGGCAGCAATGGCAATCCAAAGGGTCCATTTGGAAAAATCAGCGCGAAGCCTGAATTTACCGTCTTCCTTGTTGGCCAGTTCGGATGCGTCCCGCTGCATCAGGAGTTTGTTCTCACCGAGAACCGTTTTTCCGTCATCCGTGCATACCTGGAATGTAATTTCCACCTTTGTGAAAAACACGTTTTCCGGCGTTTTCCAGTTTGCGGTAAAATCGAAGTTTTTCAGTTCCTCCGGTGTAAATACATATTCCGGCTGCTGCTTCCGGATTGTCAGTTTCTTTCCGTTGATGGTATGAAATACAACATCTCCGCTGTTCGTTGACTCCGGATCTGTTTTGAAGGAGAGCCGCAGCAGCAGCTTTTCACATGGGAGTTCTTCATAGGATACGGTACCGGCAAACGACGCAATACTGGATTCGTCCCATGTCCACTCTGTCGCTCTCAGTTCAGTCTGAACGGAGGCGGCTGCAGCGGTTGTGCTCATACACAGGAAAACAAATACAAGAAACAATATTCTCCATCGCCAGGTATGTCTCATCCGGTTCCTCCCGTTGACAGATGTCTCAGATTTATCAACCGTTATGTTTTTCCATAACGGCTCCGGTCACTCCTTCTTGTCGCTCTCGTCTTTTCCCATCATCTTGTCGGAAAATTCACTCAGCTGCTTGTCAAAGTCAGAGGAAAACTTCCGAAGATTCTCCCCAAGATCATCCAGGGAACTGTTGACCTTATCGACCATTTTGTCAACCGGCGGCATGTTTTCAAACAGATCATTGATCGCTGAACTCAGCGGACATTCTCCGTTGTCTTCCTTTTCGTTTTCTTCCTCAATTTCAATTACGGGGACATCCGTATCATTCTTCGCGGCATATTCAGCAGCAATCGTTTCTTCGCAGGCAGGTTTTCCCTCTTCCTGAATCTGTCCTCCCGTTTCTCCTGCATTCTCGCTGGCTTTCTCTTTTTCCGCGCGGATCGTTTCGAGTTCTTTCTCTATCTCGTTAATCCGGGATATTTCTTCTTCCAGTCCATCCGGAACTGCTGTCCCGTTCCGGTAATTCTCATAGATCTTG
>CAMJTZ010000022.1 GCA_946408865.1 uncultured Clostridia bacterium | reverse complement strand
ATCGGAACCTTCTCCCCGGGACGGACCACGATCACGCTGCCGACGGGGACTTCCTCCGGATCCACTTCCTCCTGCCCGTTCTCCGATTCGACACGTGCGAAGTCCGGACGGATATCCATCAGCGCGCTGATATTCTTCCGGCTTTTGCCGACGGCGTAGCTCTGGAAGAGCTCTCCGACCTGATAGAACAGCATAACGGCTACGGCTTCGGCAAAATCTCCTGTTTTCGCCAGACCGATGGCCAGGGCGCCGAGCGTGGCGACAGCCATCAGGAAGTTTTCATCGAACACCTGCCGGTTCAGGATACCCCGGAAGGCTTTCCGCAGGATATCGTGCCCGATGATCCCGTAGGGAACCGCGTATAGCAGCATCCGGATCAGCCGCTGCGGGAAACCGCCGTCCGCTTCCCCCGCGATGCGGGGGAAATCCTCCGGCAGGAAATGCAGCGCGATCAGCAGCACGGCAGATACGCAGATGCGGATCAGCATTTTTTTCTGTTTCTTCGTCATGGTACACCTCCGGTGTTATCAGCGGTCGATTACCGGTGCACAGAGAATTTTACAGGAAGATCTCGCAGTCGTCCTCGACCTTTTTGCAGGCTTTCAGAACGTCTTTCATCACAGCGGCGGGATCCGCGCCTTCCGTGAAGGTCACATTCATCTTCTGGGTCATGAAATTCACGGTCACCGTGTCCACACCGGATACCTTCGCGGCTGCGCATTCCATTTTATTGGCGCAGTTGGCGCAGTCCACTTCGATTTTGTAGGTCTTTTTCATGAATCCGTGCTCCTTCCGGTTTTTTGAATTCAACAATTAAACAATCATTTAATCATTATACATATCATAGCCTGCGTTTGTTGTTCTGTCAAGGTTCTTATGGGAAAAAACGAAAAAAAACATTCCGGATCCGGAGATCGATTCTGCACGGAGTCTTGAAAAACAATGTCCGGAAACACTTCGTCCGGTCCGCGGAGTTCATTGACAAACGGTCTTTGTTGTGACTATAATTCGTGTATTCCGTTTCCGGCCGGGTTCTGCGGGGACAGGACGGAAACGATTGAAACGGAGGAAAAGAAAATGAAGAAGATTCTTGCTCTGGTGCTGGCTCTGGTTCTGAGCCTTTCCCTGACAGCGGCTCTGGCGGACGGAGTCACTTTTGCGATTCCCAATGACGCCACCAATGAAGGCCGCGCTTTGCTGCTGCTTCAGGCGCAGGGGCTGATCACCCTGAAAGAGGACGCCGGAATTACCGCGACGGTTGCCGACATTGCTGAAAACGCTCTCGGCCTTCAGTTTGTTGAAGTGGAAGCGGCCATGGTCCCCAACGTGCTGGCGGATGTGGATTTCGGCATCATCAACGGGAACTATGCGCTGGCGGCCAGCCTGGACAAAGCACTGCTGTATGAAAATTCCGAATCTCCCTATGTGAACGTTGTCTGCGTAAACGAAGCGAACAAGGACACCGATCTGGCCAAGGCGCTGGCTGCGGCTGTGCTGAGCCAGCAGGTAGTGGATTATTTCGCCGAAACCTATAAGGACGGCTCCGCCATCGCCACCATCGATCAGCCCACCGACGGCTATGATGCGTCTGTGGATTATGCCGCACTGGCCGGACAGACCGTAAAGGTGGCCTGCACGCTGGATCCTCACTCCTATGTGCTGGAAGTAGCCAAAAAGATCCTGGCGGAGAAGAACATCACGCTGGAGATCGTGATTGTGGACGATTATGTCACCCCCAATACCATGGTGGACAGCGGAGACGTGTTTGCGAACTATTTCGCGCATCAGCCCTATCAGGATGACTTCAATGCCCAGAACAACACCAAGCTGGTGACCATCGCGGGCGTTCATGTGGAGCCCATGGGTCTGTACGCCGGCAAGCAGAGCGATCTGAGCGTGCTGGGTCTGAAGTAAGACCGCATTCCCGGAGAAGACCTTCGGGGAAAGATAAAAAACGCAGGGCCATCCGGTTTTTCCGGATGGCCTTGTTGCGGCTTCAGGGGAAAACAGCTATAATGGGGGAAGTTTATCGGTCCGGAGGAACCTGCATGATCGAATTACGTAATTTGTCCAAGTTATTTACGACGACGGACGGCCCGGTGGATGCGCTCAGGCATATCAATCTGACGATCAATAACGGGGATATTTACGGGATTATCGGCATGAGCGGAGCAGGGAAGAGCACCCTGGTCCGCTGCATCAATATGCTGGAACGGCCTACCGAGGGTACGGTTCTGATGGACGGGGTGGATCTCGGAACCCTGAACAAAAAGGAAATTCAGAGGATCCGCCGCCGGATCACCATGATTTTCCAGAGCTTTAACCTGCTGATGCAGCGTACCTGCCTGGAGAACATTATGCTGCCCCTGAAGCTGGCGCATGTGCCGGCGGCTCAGGCCCGCGCCCGGGCGATGGAACTGCTGGAGACGGTGGACCTGCCTAACAAGGCAAACGCCTATCCCGCTCAGCTTTCCGGCGGCCAGCAGCAGCGAATTGCCATTGCCCGTGCCCTGGCCACGGAACCGGAGGTGCTTCTGTGCGACGAGGCGACTTCGGCACTGGATCCCAAAACCACCCATTCCATTCTGGAACTGATTCGCGAAATCAACCGCAAGATGAATATTACCGTGATCGTCATTACGCACCAGATGAGCGTGGTTCAGGAGATCTGCAACCGGGTCGCCATTCTGGAAAACGGCTCCGTGGTGGAAGAAGGAGAAGTAAGCGAGGTTTTCTCCAATCCCCGGAGCAACGCCACCCGGAGCCTGATCTATCCGGAAATGGCGGAGGGCATGATGCTGTTCGACAAGGGTGGTCAGCGTCTGCGGGTTATTTTCAACGGCGCTATCACCGAACCGCTGATTGCCAGAATGGCCATGGAATGCGGGATTGCCGCCAGCATTATCGGCGCTTCCACCCGTTCGGTGGGAGACCGGGCCTATGGATATATGCTGCTGGATATTCCGGGAACGCCGGAGGATCTGGCCAAGGCGATTTCTTTTCTGAGCAATGTGCCGGATATTACGGTGCAGGTGGAAGCTGAGTACAGCGGAGAGGAGGCAGGAAAGTGAATTTTGCCAGTGCTTTTACACCGGAAAAACTGCAGGAAGCCTGGGAATGCCTGCTGAACGAATTTCCCTTTGCCATCTGGGAGACCCTGTATTCCACGCTCCTGGCCACCTTTTTTGCTATCGTGATCGGCCTGCCGCTGGGGGTCCTGCTGGTGACCGGGGAATCCAAGGGAATCCGGCCGCTTCCCGGCCCGCTGATGAGTTTTCTGAACGTGCTGATCAACCTGCTGCGTTCGGTGCCCTTCATTATCCTGATGGTGATGATCATTCCGCTGACCCGGGTGATTGTGGGTACTTCGGTGGGAACCGTGGCCTCCATTGTTCCCCTGACCGTGGCGGCGTTTCCCTTTATTGCCCGTCTGGTGGAAAGCAGCCTGCGGGAAGTAAACCCGAATATTATTGAAGCCGCCCAGTCCATGGGCGCCTCTTCCTGGCAGATTGTGACCCGGGTGATGCTGCCGGAAAGCGTTCCGAGCCTGATTACCAATTTCACCCTGGCCATTACCACGATCATGGGATATACAGCCATGTCCGGCGCTGTAGGCGGCGGCGGACTGGGAAAGCTGGCTCTGTCCTACGGATACCAGCGGTATCGTTTTGCCGTTCTGTATCTGGCGGTGATCGTGCTCGTGATTATCACCCAGGTGATTCAGTCCTTCGGCACCTGGCTGGCCCGAAAGAGCGACAAACGGCTGAAAGAAAAATGATCGTGTCCCACGGTGAGAATAAGGCATATGAAAAGAGGCTGCTTATGCGGCCTCTTTTCAGCGATCAGAACTCCTTCAGGTTTTCCTTTCCGGTTCTGCGTTTTCCGTCCTGAATTTCACGGATGAGCTTCACAATTTTGTCGTTGACCGGCGTGGGAACGCCGGTTTTCTTTCCCCAGTCGCAGACGACGCCGTTGATTGCATCCACTTCGCAGGGTTTGCCTTTTTTCAGGTCCTGGAGCATGGAAGGCTCGATCGCCGCATGCTTTTTCATCGCAACAGGGAGGAGCAGTTTGGCGGCTGCCTTTTTCGCAGACGTCTTCCAGTAGAACAGGGCGGTAATGTTCTTTCCCTGCACGGGAGCGAATTCCACGCCGGCCGCATGGCCGACGTCGATGACTTCCTTCATGCAGCGGACGGCGATCTCGCGGCCGAGGGGATCGCCGGTCACATCGCCGAAAGTACCGCCAATCACTGTGCCGAGACCGGAGAAGGTCGCGTTGATCAGGAGCTTGGACCAGCGGGCGCCGGGGAGGTTGTTTTCGATTTCCACCGGGCACATTTTTTCCAGGACTTCCTTTACCCGGTTCAGCTGTTCCTCCCCGATGCCGGGCATACCGCCCATATGGAAGGAGAGGCTGTCAGGCTCGGAGGTCAGGACGCTCTCGCCCGGGCCGGCCAGGGTGGCGCCCCATTCCACAACCACGCCGACGGTATGTTCCGGACCGACAATCTCCGCAATCCCGTTTTCCGGGATTCCGTTCTGGAGGGTGACGATGACCCCGTCCTCCGCAAGGAACTCCTTCAGGGAGGTGACGACCTCCCGGTTGTGCAGCTGCTTGGTCATCAGAAAAATGATGTCATATTTCCCGACAATCTCCTCCGGCAGGAGGGCGGATACCGGAACCGTGAAATCGACCGTGCCGCTCACGTGGGCGCCGGATGTTTTCAGCGCCTCCACGTGCGCCTTGTTGTGATTGATCAGATCCGCCGGGACGCCGTTTTTCGTCAGATATGCGCCCATGACCGTTCCCAGGGAACCCGCGCCGTATATCGCAATTCTCATCTGTTCTCATTCCTTTGCATACCGAAATATCCTCCGCTGCGGCAGGAATCCGCAACGGGGACTATTATAGCAACGGGAAAGAAAAAGGACAAGGCGTGAAATTCGTTTGTTCGCCTTGAAATGGGAAGAAGGTGACTCTATAATGAAAGGGAACGAGCAGCGGACAGGGGAAAAGGAGACAGGACGCATGAATGCATCACAGCTGGCGGAGCAGCTCCGCCGCGACAATCTGTTCATGAAAAACGTGACCCGGTGGGAGGTGCTTCCCGCGCGTCCCGCGCGCACATCGCCGTTCCCCGCCGGGATGGACGGACGGCTGAAGGCCGCGCTGGAAAACCGCGGCATCCATGAGCTGTACATCCACCAGGCAGCCAGCCTGGAAGCCACAGCCCGGGGGGAGGATGTGACCGTCGTCACACCCACCGCTTCCGGAAAAACCATGTGCTACAATCTCCCGGTGCTCTCCGCGATCCTGCGGGATGAGGACACCCGGGCGCTTTACCTTTTCCCGACAAAAGCCCTCTCCGCCGATCAGGTCAGCGAGCTGTACGAAATGATCGAGGAAATGGGTGTCAATATCAAAACCTATACGTATGACGGGGATACCCCGGCGGCGGCGCGGCGCGCTGTGCGCCAGGCCGGGCACATCGTCGTGACCAATCCGGACATGCTGCATTCCGGCATCCTGCCGCATCATACGAAATGGGTCAAGCTCTTTGAAAA
Organism: uncultured Clostridia bacterium; assembly: GCA_946408865.1. The sequence continues at coordinate 13,578 of CAMJTZ010000022.1, read as the reverse complement.
CCTGAAGTATATCGTTATCGACGAAATCCATACCTACCGGGGCGTTTTCGGCAGCAACCTGGCCAACGTCCTGCGCCGCCTGCTGCGCCTGTGCGAATTCTACGGAAGCCATCCGCAGTTCATCCTGTGCAGCGCAACGATTGCCAATCCGAAAGAACTGGCCGAGACGCTGACCGGCCGTCCGGTTACCCTGATCGACGAGAACGGCGCTCCGATGGGCGAGCGGCATTTTGTGTTTTACAATCCGCCGGTCGTCAACCGTCAGCTGGGAATCCGCGAGGGCGCGATCCATGTGACGCGGAATATTTCCGGAACGCTGCTGAAAAACGGAATTCAGGCGATCACCTTCGCCCGCTCCCGCCTCACGGTGGAAGTGCTCACCCGATACCTGAAGGACCTGGTGCGCGATCCGCTGGGAAACGCGGGAAAAGTCCGGGGCTACCGGGGCGGCTATCTGCCCGGGGAGCGCCGCGCAATCGAACGCGGACTTCGGGCGGGGCAGGTGGACGCCGTCGTCTCCACCAACGCGCTGGAGCTGGGCATTGATATCGGCTCTCTGGACGCGTGCGTTATGTGCGGCTACCCCGGCACAATCGCCAGCGCCTGGCAGCAGGCCGGCCGCGCCGGACGGCGCAAGGGCGTCAGCATCGTATTCTTCATCGCGTCCTCGGCCGCGATCGATCAGTATATTGTGAACCACCCGGATTACCTGCTGCAGAAGAGCCCGGAGAACGCGCTGCTGAATCCGGACAATCTGTATATCCTGCTGAGCCATTTCAAGTGCGCCGCCTTCGAACTGCCCTTCCGGGAGGGCGACGGGTTCGGCAATGCCCCGGGCTGCGGGGAAATGCTGGCGTACCTGAGCGAGCAGGGAATCCTGCACGAGGCGGAGGGCACGTATCACTGGTCTGCGGAGGATTTTCCCGCCAGCGAGCTGTCCCTGCGCTCCGCCGCTGCAGAGAACTTTATCATCGTGGATATTACCGATCCGGCCCGCCACAGGGTGGTCGGGGAGATGGACCGGTTCACCGCGCCGATGCTCCTGCATGAGAATGCGATCTACATGCACGAGGGCACACAGTACCAGGTGGAAAAGCTCGATTTTGACGCCTGCAAGGCGTTTATCCGCAGGGTGGACGTGGGGTACTATACGGACGCGGATCTGAATATTTCCCTGAGCCTGCTGGACGTCGAGAAGGAAGAGCCTTTCGCCGGAACGGCGCTGGCAGCCCTGGGAGAGATCAAGGTGACCGCCCTGGTGACAATGTTCAAGAAGATCCGGTTCGACACGCACGAGACGCTGGGCTTCGGCCACGTCCGTCTGCCGGAAACGGATATGCATACCACAGCCATGTGGTGGACGCTGCCGGACGCGCTGGCCGACCGGATGGCCGGCGACAGGCTCAAGAACGGCATGATGGGCGTGGCCAACCTGCTGCGCATCGTCTGTCCGCTGTACCTGATGTGCGCGGCGCAGGATATCGCCGTGGTATACCAGGTGCGCAGCCCCATTACGGACAAGCCGACGATTATTCTGTATGACAACTGCCCCGGCGGCATCGGCCTTTCGCAGAAAGCCTTCGGGATGAAGGAACTCCTGCTGTCCAAAGCGCTCCAGGTGGCGGAGGACTGCCCGTGCGAATACGGCTGTCCCTCCTGCGCAGGCCCTGTCGGCGAGATCGGGGAGGACGGAAAAAGGACTGCCGTCCGCCTGCTGAAGGAGCTGCTGAAATGAATCTGATGGAAAAGCTCCGCGCGGTGGGCGGCACGCCCGGGAAGCCGGCTGCCCCGTCCGAGACTTCCACGGACTGCCGGCACTTCGCGGTGTACCGTCCGGCGGAAGATTTTCCCGGCGCCTTCAGCCTGACGGCGGAGACGCTGCGTCTCATGAGCGACCGTGAGATCCCGGAGAATCTGGATCCGCGGAAAATCCTGTACCTGGATACGGAAACCACGGGACTGGGCGGAAGCGGTACCGTGGCTTTTCTTGTGGGTATGGGATACCTGACGGATAACGGCTTTGAGGTGCACCAGTTCCTGCTGCGTGATTATCCGGAGGAACCCTTCCAGCTGAAGCATGTGGCGGCCGGCCTCGGGAAATTTGACGTGCTGTGTACCTTCAACGGCACCACTTTCGACGTACCCCTGCTGGAGAGCCGGTTCCGCATGAACCGGATGAACCCGGACTGTCTGGACATGCCGCATCTGGATCTGCTGCACATGTGCCGCCGGCTGTGGAAGCTCCGGCTGGGCAGGTGCAACCTGGGCCGTCTGGAGGAAGTGATTCTCGGCCAGCCCCGGACAGACGATATTCCCGGCAGCGAAGTGCCGGAAAGATACTTCACCTATCTGAAAACAAAGCGGATTGAACTGCTGGAAGACGTGCTCAGCCATAACGCGCAGGATATTATTTCCCTGTGCGTGCTTCTGAACCACATGGCGGATCTGTATCTGCATCCGGAGAAGATCCGGTTCAGCGAGGATGTCTATTCCATGGGCCGGGCGCTCGAACGGATCAACCGGACGGAGAACGCGCGGCACTGCTACCGTCTGGCGCGACGGGGCCGCATGGGCGATTCCGCCGGAACGGCGCTGGCGATGAGCTACCGCCGCAGCGGCGAAAAGGAGCAGGCTGCGGAGATCTGGAAGGAAATGATCCGGGAGCGCAGGGGCGGAGTGCTTCCCTATGTGGAACTGGCAAAGTATGAAGAGCATGTCCGAAGGGATGCGAAAGCGGCGCTGGAGTTTACCGAAAAAGCCCTGTTCCTGCTCAGCGAGCCTGTGCTCCGGGAGGGCGGAACTGTACAAGAGACGAAAAATGAGTTACAATACCGCCGTCAACGATTAATGAGGAAGCTGAAGGAGCGATAATCCATGGGTTTCATGTCAGCAATCAAAGCCAACAAGGCTTTGCGTCTCCAGAAAAGCAAGAACTATGCGGAAGCGGCCGTTCTGTATGAGGAAGCCTTCGCGGAAGGCGTAAAGGATCCGCGGTATATGCTGCCCTACGCGCTGATGATCATCCGTGAAGGACAGTATGAGAAGGCAAAGAATTTCCTTGTCGCCAACCAGAAGATGCCGATGACGCCGGGTCAGCGCACGGAAATGCTGGTATACTACGCTACGTGCTGTTTCCGCCTGGGTTCCATCGACAAAGGCATCAGCACCCTGGAGCAGCAGTTCCGCAAGGCGGAAACCGGACTGTTGTACCAGACGCTCGGATACCTGTATGTTGAAAAATACGACCAGGCCCACCGGCCTGATTTTGAAGCGCTGAAGGCGGAACAGGAAGCTGCGGAAGCTGCGCTGCAGGCGGAAAAGGAAGCCGCAGCGGAGGAAAACGCGGAAGCACCGGACGAATCCGCAGAACCCGCGGAAGAAACGGCGGCTCCGGCGCTGACGCCGGAGGAAGAGTGGAACGCCGGCATCGAAAAGGCGGAAGCGTTTATTCAGAAGTCTGTCGAATACGATGATGAAGACGCTGTGAGCCTGGACAACATGGCGGAATTCCTTTACCGGGTCAGGGGCGACAAGGCAGCCGCGAAGGAATGGTTCGACAAAGCCATTGCCGCGAAGGAGAATCAGATTGATACGCTGTACTTCCTGAGCCGGTACGATCTGGAAGCCGGAGACAGGGAAGCCGCGCTGGCCAAGCTGGAAAAAGCACTGGAAGGCCGTTTCTCCCCGCTGAATTACAGCAGCCAGGAAATGATCCGGGCAGAGATCGAAAAACTGAAAGGAGCTCTTTAAGATGAGCGAAACAGAACTCCAGGATACGGCGAAGACGCCGGAGGAAGAAACGGTAGAAACGGAAGGCCGGAAGAAAAAGAAGAAAGAGAAGGTAAAGAGACCTTTGTGGCGGGAAATTCTCAGCTGGGTTCTTACCCTCCTGTGCGCCTTTGCGGCTGCGATCGTGATCCGCAGCATCATCTTTGAACCGGTGCGGGTTGACGGGGAATCCATGGACGATACACTGGCCAACGGGGAAATCATGCTGGTCAGCAAATACGACTACAACAATGTCTGGCTGTGCCTGCCCTGGCAGAGCGACAACGCTTCCCAGCAAGCGCCCCGGTTCGGATGGGGGAACCCCAATTTCCTGGATGTGGTCATCTGCCGGTATCCGGCACGCGGCGCAGTAAACTTTGTGAAGCGCGTTGTCGGCATGCCCGGGGAAACGGTGGAACTGCGGGAAGGCTATCTGTATATTGACGGGAAGCAGGCCGAAGCGGAGAAGGACCTGATCAATCCGGAGTACCGGGTACGCGGTGCTTCCGACGGATACAGCTTCGGGCCATACCGGGTGCCGAAGAAGGGCGATACGCTGACGTTCTCCACGGACAGCGGGTTCGTGCAGTTCCTCATCAACGGGGAAGCGTGGGAACGGAAAAAGACCACCGTCATCGCAAAGGATGAAAGCGGAAAGCTGCTGAAGATCTACAACAAGAAGGTGCAGGAATCCCTGAACGGCCGGGCGGAACAGGAAATGATCGTCATCTCCTGGAACGGCAAAGACTGGACGAGTGAGAACTGGAGCGAAATCCTTCCGGAGCTGACCGGGAAAACCTTCACCATGGACGAAAACTATTTCTTCCTCATGGGCGATCACCGGCTGAACTCCAATGACAGCCGCTCGGTAGGTGCCGTGGAGCGGAGCATGATTATCGGGCATGTGCGCCGGGTGGCTTTCCCCTTCAGCAAGTGGAGGGGTATCAAATAAAACGGTAAAGTCAAAGCGCCGAAGCAGATGCTCCGGCGCTTTCGGACGGCAGAAGGTGTAAAAAATGATTCAGAAGATTTTTGGCGGAATCAAAATGACATGGCCCCGGCTGATTCTCTTTGCCGTGGTCTCCGGACTGATCACCGGCCTGGTTGCGCTGCTGGTTCCGGACGGGAATTCGTTCCGCATGATCGCGGTGACCTTTGAAGCCTGGATTGTCCTGGCAATCATCGTGGTCGTTAACTGCGACAAGCCGCTGGAGGCGGCCTGTAAAACGTTTGTCTATTTTCTGATTTCCCAGCCGCTGGTTTATCTGGTGCAGGTTCCGTTCAACAGCATGGGATTCGGACTGTTCAAATACTACTATCCCTACTGGTTCTGGTGGACGGTCGCAACGCTTCCGGGCGGATTCATCGCCTGGTTCATCAAACGGGACGACTGGCTCGCCGCCGTCATTCTTTCCGTCGCGTTGTGCGGCCTGATCCTTTTCGGTACCGGTTATCTGGCGGATGTGATCCGCACGCCTCCGAAGTTCCTGGTTGCCACGCTGTTCTGTTACGGTTCGGTGCCGCTGCTGATTCTCTGCATCCTGCATAAACGGAACCCGCGGCTCATCGCCGCCGGAATCTCTGTCGCGGCACTGATCGTCACGCTGTTTTTCCAGTTCCGGGGCGGAATCGGCAACCGGGAATTCCAGGTCGCCTTCGGACTGGACACCGGGAAGTATCCTGTCACATCCGAATGGAAGGTTCGTCTGGAGGATCCGGACAACGGAACGGCTTCACTTTTTATCGGGGATGGAGTCATCGGGAGCACCGTTACGGTCCGGGTCAGGGATGTGAACAAGCCTGCCGGCGTTTATCTGACGGATCCGGACGGGAAGGAATACTATCTTCCGGCCACCGTTATCAAGGACGGCAACGGAGAACCCTCTCTGATATACTGACGTTTGTACAGAAAAAAATAAGATAAAGGCAGAGAATTGTATGGCAAGAAAACGCACAAAATTCCATGAACACGGACTGCATGACGATATCCGGTACAAGGGACTTCTCTCGTTCCAGGGGTTTCAGGTTCTGGGCTGGATATGCATTACAGTCATGGTTATCATGATGCTGATGAAGATCGCCGTCAAAGTCAATCCGGATGACGCGCAAAGATTCACATCCATCGCGGAAATCATTTCCTATATTGCGGATATGTCTCTGCCGTTCCTGCTGATGGCGAACTTTGCGCGAATCCTGAACAACAGTGAAGGATATAAAAAGCAGCTGATGCGCAACGGCGGCGCCACGGTGGCCATCGCGCTGATCTTCCTGGTGTTCTTTAACCGGTACGTTGTCGGAACGATCGGGCTGCTGCTGCAGGATTCGTCAGATGCGTACGCCCTGGTGATGACCTCCTTCTATGGCGTCAATCACCAAGGCTTTCTCGCCTTCAACATCTTTACCGACCTGCTGCTGTGCACACTGTTCATGTATTTTATGAACGCCCGGCCGAAAAAGGTTTTTACCGGCAAAAAGATCTATATCTTCCGCGCTTTTGCGGTGCTTCCCGTGGCGTACGAAGTGGTGTCCCTGGTCTGTAAAGGTCTTTCCGCCGCCGGGCAGCTCCGGATCCCTTCCTGGGCTTTCCCGCTGCTGACGGTGAAACCGCCGATGACCTTCGTCGTGTTTATGATCCTGGCGATTTATATCAAGACGCGGGAACTGCGCTACTGCAGGCACGGCAGGACGCACGAGGAGTATCAGGACTTCCTGAAAACGAACCGCAACGCCTGGAACTTCTCTGTTTTTACAGCGGTGATTCTGTTTGTTGCCGGCGTGATTGATCTGATTATCTTTGTCGTGATGATTCTCAGTCAGGGAGGGACGCTGGAAGGCGTCACCGCCCTGATCGAATCGGAATTAACGATCAGGAATACGATTGCCTATTCCGTCGGATTCGGAAAAGCGATGGTGCTGATGATTTTCGCGCCGATTGTTCTGCTGTTCAACTATACCAAGATCCCGAAGGACAGGACGGTGAGTATGCTGATTCCCGTCGTCGGCATCGGACTGATCGTACTGATTGTCATCCAGGGCGTCTACCAGCTGGTTTCCATTGCACCGATTCCCAAGATAGACGGAAAAGAACTGACCGAAACGCTGAATTACACCTTCGGAATCCTTTCAGGACAGTAACCGGAAAGCAGGAGCAGACGGATGAAAAAAAGAAAACCGAGAAGGGGAATGGGACTTTTTACCGTTCTGGAGATGTTCTTTTCCCTGCTGATGATCCCTGGCGGTCTCGCTTTTGTTTCAGCAATGGAACCGGGAAGTCCGATCGGAATTTTCGCGCTGATGATGCTGGAGTTTTTCTTTCTGGCGATGGCGACGCTTTTCCGGGCGATCGCAGGGCGGTACAGGTATCAGATTTCCCTGCGGAGGAAGGTGGATTTTGTTTCAGCAGCCGTTTTCCTGGGCTGTTCCGTGGTGCTGTACTTTTATCCGCTCTCCCCGACGGCGTGGCTGGTTGCTGGCGTGATTTTTCTGTGCTCGCTGATCCCGGGCCGGATTCTTTCTCTTCTGCGAAAACGCAGATGGTACATGATTGTGCTGAATAGCGCAATTGTCGTGCTGATTCTGTATTTCAGCATCGGGATCTGGTTTGTCAAGGATGCGGCGTTGCCGCTTTCCTTTGCTGTGGTCATCATGCTTATGATGGCTTTCAGAAGCTTTGGCCGGATCATGAGGGTGACTTTCGCGCGTTTGCGGCTGGATCTGCTGCGGGATATCGTGCGGCAGACCTACGCCGCGGAGATTATATCCGGCCTCGTGCTGCTGATTCTTTCCTTTTCCTGGATGCTGATGTACATGGATCCCGGTTTTTCCAATTTTGGGGACGCCCTCTGGTACTGTTTCGCGGTTGTGACCACGATCGGTTTCGGAGATATGACCGCGACGTCCGTGATCGGAAGAATCCTTTCCGTCATTCTGGGCATATACGGAATCGTGGTGGTGGCGCTGATTACATCCATTATCGTGAACTTCTACGGTGAAATGAAAAAGATTCATCCCGAGGAAGATACGGAGCTCCCGGAAAAAGGACAGGAAGCCGGAGAACCTCCTCTTCCGGAAAAATAAATACAAAGAACGGATCCCGCCGTCCGACGGGATCCGTTCTGCGTTATTTCAGGGAACTGCTGTTAACCGGGAAGGTAAAGTACGTATTGGGGTATGGCTCATCCTTCAGGGTGAAATGCCACCATTCCTCAGCCAGCGGCTTAAATCCGTGGGCCATCATTGCCTCCCGGAGGATCATGCGGTTGGCGTACTGCTCATCGGTAATGTCCTTATAGTCGGGATGGCTCAGCCGGCCGAAATAGTCAAACGTGCCGCCCATGTCCGCTTCCTTTTCCGTGGCCATGTCAAACAGTGTCAGGTCAACGGTGCTGCCCCGGCTGTGACCGGAATGCTCCGCAATATAGCCCTGCGGGAACAGTACATCCTTTTCAAGCTCCGGATAGAAGTATTCCTTCATCCGGGCGTCATCCGGATCCAGCGCCCATTTCATAAAGTGGGTGACGGCTTTCTGCGGACGGTAGGCATCATAAATCTTCAGCCGGTAGCCCTTCGCCATCAGCTCGTCGCTGACTTCCTTCAGTGCGGCGGCGGCTTCCTTTGTCAGGAAAGCCAGGGGCTCTTCGTACCCGTCGATCCGGTCGCCCACGAAGTTGTAGGTTGAGTAGTAGCGGATCTCCAGAATTGCATCCGGCACCACATCGGTGAGCAGCACAAAATCCGAAGCGTCGTCCGACAGGATCACTTCATCCGCGGCACAGGCGGAAACTCCGCAGGAAAACAGGGCAATGAGCAAAGCGAAAATGAGAATTCTATTCATCTTCAGTCCTCCCTTTTCTGAAAGATACGACGGATATTTTACCTCATTCAGCCCGCTTTTTCAATCCGTTCCGCGGCTGCGCCGAAGGTTCGGCCGCAAAACTTTTTTCCGTCCGGAAAGTTTTCAGTGATTTTCTCTTTCAGATCTGATACAATATTCGGTGAAAACGGACAAAAACAGGAAAAATGAATAAGCAGTAAAGGCAGAAACAAGACGATGATGAACATACTGGAAGAAGCTATTATCTACGCGACCGTGCTGCACCAGGGGAAAGTGCGTAAATTCGGGGACACGCCGTATATCCTTCATCCGCTGGAGGTGGCACAGATCCTGTCCACTTTAACGGATGACATTGAGGTCATAACGGCCGGCATCCTGCATGATATCGTGGAGGATACAGACGGAACGCTTCCGGAGATTGAGAAACGCTTCGGCCCGCGGGTGGCGATGCTGGTGTCCTCTGAATCGGAGGAGGAATATCCGGACGAGGAACCCGGCGCGACGTGGAAGCGCCGCAAGGAAGGTACGCTTCGCCTGCTGAAAAGCGCTGAGGATATCGGCGTAAAAATGCTCTGGCTTGCGGATAAGCTTGCGAATATCCGCTCTCTGGCGGGCATGTATTCTGAATATGGCGAAGCAATGTGGGAGAAATTTCACCAGAGCGATCCCGATATGCAGAAATGGTATTATCAGAGCATTGCGGAAATGCTGGAGCTTTCTCTCAACAAAACCGGGGCTTTCAAGGAACTCATCAAGCATATTAACTTTATCTGGCCCGGAACCTTTGACTCTGAGAAAGCCAGATACAGGAAGTACAGGGAAGTTTCCGTTGAAGGATGCAAACTCATCGGCCGGGGCGCCAAAGGCGACGTGTACCGTTACAACGATGAACTGGTGATCAAGGTATTCAATCAGAACAATACCTACCGGGATGTGGAGCGGGAAATCGCCCTGAGCCGGAGTGCCTTTATCCTCGGCGTTCCGACTGCGATTTCTTTCGGTATTGTGTCCGTCGGAAACCGATACGGAGCCATGTATGAGCTGGTGGAGTCCGAAACGATCTCCAAATGCATCTCTCGCTCTCCCGGGCAGGTGGACGCCTATGCAAAAATTATGGCGAACCTGGCGCATGCGATACACAACGCCGAGACCGCCGATGAAAAGGATTTTCCGGACGTACGGGACAGACTTCGGAATTATGTCCAGGGCGGCCTCGGATATCACGACGAAGCTCTTGCCAACAAATGCCTGAAGCTGATTGACGCGCTTCCCGGAACAAACCATCTGGTTCACGGCGATTTTCATACGGGGAACGTATTCCTGCAGAAAGGAGAACCTCTCCTGATCGACATGGACCGGGTTTCGAGAGGACATCCCATCGCGGAACTCAGCGACCTGTATTATTTCTACGTGATCCTGGGAGAAGACGATCCGGCCGTCGTTGAAAAGTTTATGGGCTTCTCCTATCTGACCGCCAGGGAATTCTTTGAATGTTTCCTGCGGAATTATCTTGGAACAGAGGACGAGGCAAAACTCCGGGAGGTTACCGATAAGGCTGCACTCATCGGGTTCGCGCGGAAGATCCGGAAAATCAGGAGCGGAAAAGAGCAGACGGAAAGCGTGCAGAAGGAAATCGGCTACTGCCTGGAAAGAATCAGGGAACTGACGGACAAACTGGATACCCTGACGTATCAGATATAAGAAAACCGCTTTTCTGATCCGGCTGTGCTGAACAGCCGGACCGGTTTTTTATCGGCCGGAAAGCGGAAAGTTATATGGAAAAATGCAGAAAACTGTGCTATAGTTACATGCTGACAGAAAAATGAAAGACGATGCACCGGGCAGCGGATTCAATACGGAAGGTGGAAACTTTATGATCCGGATGATACTGACCGACCTGGACCATACCCTGCTGCGGCAGGACGGAACCGTTTCGGAGCGGACGCTCCGGACGCTGACGGACTGCAGGACAAAGGGAATCCGGTTTGCCATCGCAACGGCCAGGTACTGGATCGGCGCTGAAAAGTATATCGATCAGCTGCAGCCGGATTACGAGATCACCACAGACGGCACGCTGGTTCATTCCGGGGAGAAATGCATTTATTCCAGTTCCTTCTCCGTGCCGGACACAAACCGGATTGTACAGGAGCTCCTGCAGGCGTTTCCCGTGGCTGAGATTACTGTCGCCTGCGGAAAAACCGTCTACTGGAACAGCAGGCATATCGCTGAATCGGAAAAGCTGCATAAGGCGGTCTACTGTGATTATTCCGCACCGCTGGAGCTTCGCGCGAACAAGATTGTTGCGGAGCTGCCGGAAGAGACTGCTGCAAGGGAAATATCCGAGAGGACGAACAGCCGCCTGCAGTGTTACCGGGGAGAAAAATGGTACGCATTCCTGCCGGCAGACACCGGCAAGACGGTGGCTGTCCGGGCTGTGGCAGGGGCGGAATGGATTCCGCTGAAAGACATCGCTGCCTTCGGGGACGACCGCAATGATCTGGAGATGCTGGAAATGTGCGGGAAAGGGATTGCGGTGGGCAACGCAGTGCCGGAAGTGCTTGAAGCGGCGGATGAAATCACGCTGACCAATGAAGAGGATGGCGTGGCGGCCTGGCTGGAGGAACATATTCTGAAGTAACCATACAGAAAAAACAGGGGGAGAAAACTGCCATGAAAATGATTCCAAGTTTTTCCGTAGACCATACCCGGATTGTTCCGGGAATTTTTGAAAGCCGGGTCGACACGCTGGGCACGGAAACGGTCACGACCTTTGACGTGCGGCTGAAGAAGCCGAACCGGGAACCGTCCGTTGATCCGGCCGCCATGCACACGATGGAGCATGTGGTCGCGACCTATCTGCGGAACCATGACGAATGGAAGGACAGATTGATTTACTGGGGACCGATGGGGTGCCTCACGGGTTTTTACATCATTGTGAAGGGCCGCCCTGCTGCGTCTGACATGTATCCGATTATTCTGGAGTCCTTTCGGTATATGAGCCGTTACGAAGGAGAAGTGCCCGGCGCGACGCCGGAAAACTGCGGAAAATACCTGATGCACGATCTGCCGATGGCCAGATGGGAAGCAGCGAAGTTCGTGGAATACCTTGAGGAAAACACCGGCAGAAGTATCCTGTTTGAATATCCGAAGGCGGAAAGGCTGCAGCTGGAGGACGGCCAGCAGTTCTTTGATTCGTAAGCGCTTTCTTTCATCCTGTTCTTATTTGACTTTCCGGATATCCACAAGTTTGTTGCCCTTTTCATCGGAAATATAGGGATCCGCTCCCGAGCGCTTCGCGGTGATGAAAATCTGGTCGCCCACATTGATCTTTGCCCATTCGCTTTCGGCGAGGGAGTAGGTTTCCGGAGCGCTTTGCTTTTTCGTGTGTTCCACGGTGAAACGGTAATACTCCGTGCGCGTCCCTTCGCGCTCATTTTCCGCCAGCGTGAATTCCGGCCAGGCGGCGTTGTGGTCTGTGCCGGAAGCGGTCACTTCGCGTTCCGGCTTCCAGCGCCAGATGGTGTAATAGTATTTCGTGTCATAAACCGGCTCCGGCCGGGTGACAGCGCGCTGTTCCGTCTCGGTATAGTATTCGGTGCGGTAGACCGGGTGCGCCACCTGGGTGAAGGTGCCGTTTCCGTTGTCCTTCAGGGTGTATTCATCATGGTCGTACACCTGGCGGGAACGCTGGACCGGAACGTCTTCATAGTGGTCAAAAACCTGCCGGTAGCCGGAGATTTCCCGCTTTGATTCAACCAGTTCCGCGCCTTGCGGCATGGACCAGTCGGACTCGCTGTACTGCTTGTTGGCCTCGATCTGGATGACCCGGGTCCAGTCCAGCGCGGTGACTTTCAGATCGCCTGCGGTTTTGTTGCCGTTCAGCCAGACGACAATGCCGATGATTGCCAGCACGATGGCAGCAATGATCAGCAGAGGACGGCGCGAACGCTTCTGCGCCCCGGAGGAAACTTTCGGCTGGGCCGCAAGCTCGGCGGCTTCCTGTTCCTGCCGCTTTTTCAGTCTGTCAAAATAGTTGGCTTCGGAATCGGCGCGGGTGGCGCCGCAGTTTCCGCAGGTCTGGGCGTTGTCGCTGTTCAGGGAATTGCAGAAGGAACAGTACCAGTCGGGATTGCTGCCCATCTCCTGTGCTTTCTGATCGCTCAGCTGCTCAAACTGATTCATCTCTTCCGCGCGCAGGGATTCCCCTTCATAACCCTTGACATAGAATTTCACATCCCCGCGGGCACGGCCGCAGGAAGGACAGTTGGTGATATCGCCGCGGATTTCCTTGCTGCCGCAGACAGGACAGTCCCAGTAGCCCATGACCAGTTTTGCCATTTTCCGTACTCCTTCAGTTAAAATAACTGCAAACAGATACTCCTTTATTCTACAGCAAAACGGGCTGCATGACCATACTTTTTTGGATACGGCATTTTCTGAAAATCCGCCCGGGAAACATTGCAAAAAAACGCTGAATTTGATATATTAATGTTTAGTTGTGATTCGGGAGGGAAAGCCGGTGTCGAAGATAGATCCCGCGGTGAAAAAAGAGACCGGCTATATCGCTTTTTGGGTCGTTCTGCTGAGCGTTCTGATGCAGGCGGTTTTTCTGATCATCCGTCAGTGGAACCTGTCAGTGCTGCTCGGAAACCTGGGCGGCGCGGCGGCGGCCGTCGGCAGCTTCCTTGTGCTGGCGGTTACCGTCAGCAAGGCGGTTTCCTCAGGAAAGCCGGAGGAGGCAGCCAAACGGGTGAAAGCGTCTGCCGGACTGCGCCTGATCGGAATGGGCGGGCTTTGCGCCCTGCTGATCGGCGTGTTTCACACAAATGTTTACGCAACGGTAATTCCGCTGCTGTTTCCGCGGATCGGGCTGATGTTCCGGCCTATGATCGACCGGAAGCGCGGCGCGAAGACCCCGGATGCTCCGGATACGGAAGGAAGTGATCTGATTGACTGAGAAGGCGGCGCCGGATGTG
>CAMJTZ010000021.1 GCA_946408865.1 uncultured Clostridia bacterium | reverse complement strand
GCGACGCTTCCGCGGCCGGTTCCTCCGCATTTTCCGGTTCCGGTGCCTCCGGCTCCTCCCCGGGCGCTTCCGCCGGTTCCTCTGCCAGGGGCTGCGACGCTTCCGCAGCCGGTTCCTCCGCATTTTCCGGTTCCGGTGCCTCCGGCTTCTTCCCGGGCGCTTCCGCCGGTTCCTCTGCCGGGGGCTGCGACGCTTCCGCGGCCGGTTCCTCCGCATTTTCCGGTTCCGGTGCCTCCGGCTCTTCCGCTGGTTCCTCTGCCGGGGGCTGCTGCGCTTCCGCGGGTTCTTCTGCAGGAGTCTTCGATTCTTCTTCCGGGTTTTCCTGTTCGGGCGTTTCCGCTTCCTCCCTGGATTCCTGCGCCGGCGCTTCCGGCGCGTTCTCTTCCGTTTCTTCCGCTGCTGCATCGGGCAGGTTTTCCGCCGGCGCAGCGTTGTCTGTCAGGGTGCCGGATATCCCGGAGGAAGACTCCGTTTTTCCGCAAACCGGTGTTTCAGACAGCTTCCAGCAGTCTTCCCCGTGCTGATGTCCCGGATCGATCACCGTCACGGTTTCTTTCCAGTTTTCTGCGCCGGAGACAAATACGGGAACTTCAGTCTTTCCGCAGACCAGTTTTTTCTCTCCGTTCTCTCCCGTCCGGTAACAGTCCCCGGTATGCTGGTGGGTACTGACGGGTTTGCTGCAGATCAATCTCTTTTCGGTCTCATAGCATTCTTCGCCGTGCCTGTGGGCTTCCCGTTCAGTCTCTGTACAGATCAGCGTCCCGTCTTCTGCAAAGCACGCTTCGCTGTGAACATGACCTTCCGTTTCCTCTCTTTCGCAGATCAGGATCTGAGCCGTTTCATAGCATTCATCCGTATGCCGGTGAGGTTTCGATTCTTCCAGTCCGCAGACCGGATTTCCATTCTCATCCAGGCAGAATTCATTGTGGGTATGGTAATAGGCGTTCTCTGCGTATCCGCAGGTCAGCTCCCCGTCCGTATAACAGCTGCCGCTGTGGTGATGGGGATGAAACCCGGAAACAAACGCTCTCCGGATTTCCGTCACGGGTTCCCTCTCTTCCTGCCCGCAGATCAGAATCCTCTCATAACAATCAGGCGTACAAACATGTTCCTCCCGTTCCTGCGGGAAGGTCAAAGCCGTTTCCTTTTCCGCGATGGCCGCAGGGCCGCCGGCGGACAGTACAGCCAGTGCGGCAGCCATTGAAAGTGCCCGCCGAAAGCGTTGATTTTGATTCATCGTCAGATTCATCTCCTGTCTGTTATGCTGCAGGATCGTTCGTTTCCTCAGCCGGCATTCTCCCGGGATTCTGCGGTTACAGCCGGCGCTTCATCCACAGGATACCATACGCCGTTGATGCATACGTATTCGTTTCCGGCGATATCGGAAGCTTTGTTTTCCCCGTCGGGTTCCGCCCAGATTTCCTGGTTTTTCCGGAGAGTGACCACCGGCTTGCCCTCCCGGATCTTTTCAATCCGGACATAGTCGGATTCAAAGGTATCCCCGTCGAAAACAGCTTCATAGAATCCGCCCAGCAGGCTTACGGTACCGTCCGTTCCGTCACTCATGGCAAGAATGTGATCTCCCAGGGAATAAGCCGGAAGATCCGCCCCTTCCAGGGTGAAACTCCGCAGGGTGATCCGGATCGCCAGAGGCAGAATGATATCATGGTCTTCAAGAATATTGGTCACGACCTTGATGATGCTCTTTTGTCCTTCAGGCGTATCGAACAGCATGCAGTGATATTTCTCTTCACCGTTCATGTCAGAATCGCTGTCCCGGTACAGGTACATGGATTCAGCCACCGGTTCTGCGCCCTCAGCCAGCATGTTCCCGCTGGTCCGGAAAACCTTCATCTCATCTGTTTCCCTGTTCACCAGCATGAAGTAAAGAGGAGTTCCCCCGTCCGGTGCGGTTTCCGGTGTCAGTCCCAGCCAGCAGCGGATCCATCCGTCCGCCTGCCCGTCTTCCTTTATTCCGCCCACAACGACGCCTTCCGGAAGGGTGCCGCCTGCGTTCAGTGCCACCCTGTTGATCTCTTCCGGATCCGCGTTCAGCATGCTGATGTAGCCTTCCGCCAGTTTTCCCATCATCCATGCTGCGGAAACCTCATGCATGTACAGTTCGTAATCAGACATGGAGGGCAGTGTCACAACGCCGGTCTTCATATCCAGGGATCCTGTACTGCCAATAGGAATGACCGGCTCATCGAAAGCCCGCTTTGTCAGGGCGGTGATGATATCCGCATAGTGGTTTTCTCCGTTGCCCAGCACATCCCCGTACAGGACGTCCGCGATGTACTCCACTTTATAGCCTGCGCTTGCGTACAGCCGTGCGGAATTCGGCAGCAGGAGGACTTCCTGGAAGGTTCTTCCGTTGGTCCACAACCGGTATTCCCTGAGTTTATCTTCTTCCAGCCGGACATCCCTTGTCAGCAGCACCTGCAGATCCAGCGTATAGATTCTGCCGGCAGCAATATAGTCTTCCTCGCCGTACCGGGCTTTTGTAATTCCGTTCAGTTTGGCCGTTACCGCCTGGATATCGTTCAGCGGAGACAGCGCTTTGCTGAATGCGCCCTGCTTGTCTGCCCGGTAGGCGTTGGGGTCAATCGTGTTTCCCTGGCCTTCCCCGCAGAAGTCACAGCGGTGTTTTGCCGCGCCCCAGGAGAAACTCTCGCTGTCCTTTCCACTGGAGGCAAGCTTTTCATACCGGGAATCCAGTGTGTAATGAATCGCGTCGCTGGGATGCACCGCGGTATGTGTAAACTGTCCCCGCACGGATACGGTATTGGTATCGGTGCTTCGGATCTGATTGAAGGAACTGCCGGAAATCACGGCATCCGCGTTTGCGGAGCAGAACAGAGCGAAAGAAGCCGCATCCGCCTTCGCGTACAGGTAAGGTCTTTCACTGTCCTTTCCGTTCACAGCCAGCAGCGTGATTCCGTTGGCAACTCTGGACTGCAGGGTTGCATTGTCAACCCAGATAGTGTTCTGCAGATCGGCGCTGATTTCAGACCAGGCATCGCTCCAGCCGCCAAGGGCGGAGCCGTCTGCCCTGGATTCCGCCTTAACCCGCATGCCTGCATTGTTGGTTTCGGCATGGATTGCTCCCCGGTCGCTCTGAATCTGAATCTGAGCGGCGGTTTCCCCTGCCTCAGGCTTTTTGAAGAGAATGACCGAAGAGAAATGCAGCCGGTTGACAGCCGACGCTTCGGGTTTGACGCCGGCGCCTTTGGCCTTCGCCGTCGCGTGGGCATAAACTCCGTACCCCTGGCTGTCATCCGCTTCAATCTGTGCATCCTTCTTTTCCGGATACTGATTGCTTTCCTGCTGGGCTGCATTGCTGGCGTCCGTAATCTCCTGCAGTTTTGCCTTCCGTTCTGCTTCATGGGCAGCCATCGCCTTCTGCGCAGCTTCCTCATCCTCATCTGACGCTTCCTCTTCCTTCTGTCCGTCAATCGGGAGGGCTTCGTCATCGTCCGGGCTGCCCTTCTCCAGAAGGTTGGCATCATCCTTGGCAAGACGGCTGGTGGCTCGGGCCAGAATGTTCAGGTCCATTGCAGAGAAGATCTGCACGCCCTGATCGATCGTAATCTGGTTGACAGAGGTGATCTCGTTGGTTGCGGTAGCCTCGCCGATCGCCACCAGGCCGCCGGCCTTGACATAGCTGTCCGCCACAATGTTGTCCTCGTCACCGGAAATGGAAGCGATGGTCACCTGACCGGTCCGGGTCTGAAGCATACTGTTTTTATCCAGATAGATGGTCATCTGCCGGTCAATTTTATTCGCGGCATCCACCACTTCACCCGCAATCACGCCTGCGCCCTTCAGCTTGCTCATGGCCTGAGCTCGGGTGTTGGTGGTGCCCAGAATGCTGATGTCGCCCGCATCGGCCGTCAGGGATGTTCCCTGACCGATATCAATGGCATTCCGGTCGGTAATGCTGTTTTGGCCCTTCATGCTGTTATAGTCGAAGGCCAGACCCAGACTGGTTGCATCGATGGCGGACTTGGCACCTGCAATGGAGTCGCTGCTCACATTCAGGCTGCCGCTGCTGGCGTTGAGTTTCGCATTGCTGCCGATCAGCACGCCTGTGTTGTACCAGGATTCAGTAGGGACGGAGGCGACTTTAACGCCCACCAGCGTATACTGAGTCTTCTTCACAAATTCCGTCACAGCAAATCCGCTGTTCATGGCCCAGAGGTCCAGGGTATCCCCGCTGTTCAGCACCGTATCGTCGCCGATCAGCACCATGGCGGTCTGATTATCGTCATTGCTTCCGACGCCCGCATAGATATTGGAGACATTCACGTCCAGTCCGAAGGTGTAGGTTCCGGGAGCCGTGCCTTCTGCCCGGGCTGTTGTGCTGCCGATTGCGCTGATATTGCTCTTTCCGGCCACATTCGCGGTCAGCCCGGAAAGAACGCTGTTGAAGCTGTCCCCGGTGGCAGCCCTGGAATCCAGACCGCTGCCGGTGGCCAGTCCGATTTCAACTCCCAGACTGGTCACAGCTTCCGCCTTTGTCTGTCCGTTATTTTCCATGCCGGTCATCACATTCAGGGTATCGGCGTTCAGTACGCTGGACGCACTGCTTCCGCCGCGGATCATGGCAGTGGAGTCCAGGTTCTCCTTGGCCCGCGCCCAGTTCACATCCACGTTGACCAGCTTGATGTCGAATTCGTCTTCGGAAGCCCCGCCGGTCATGCCTACCGTGGCAGTGGTCTCGGCCGTCTTTCCGACGCTCGCGACGCTGACGCTCTTCGCAGTTAACGTTGCCTGATCCAGTTCGATATCCGCTGCCTGCTTCATGGATCCGTTTGCATTGGCAATATCCACGCCGATCGCCACGCCCGATACCGTCAGTTTGGCGGAGCGCACAATGGCGTTTGTCCGGGCTGACCCGGAAGCAATGACATTCACATTGCCCGCGCTGGCCGTTCCGCCTGCGGCATACAGCTGAGCGCCTGCGTATGCAGTATTCTTCGCCAATGCCAGGTTGACCGCCAGTTCAGCTGCGTCAACCCGGATCCCGCCCAGCGAAGGAGTCACATCCGTATCGGTGGAAATGTCGTAGCCGGTGTTTACGGTAATATCTCCGGATTTGAAATCACCGCCGAACTTCACTGTAGTATCGAATACATCCTGGCTGTACGCTCCGCCGATCATCGCGCCGATGGCGATTCCGGCCGCGGTCGCATTTTCAATTTTGGAAGCCGTTTCGTCTGAGGCACTATTGGTTGCGCGGAGTTCCGCCCCGTCAAGATTTGACCGGAGTCCCAGGTCCACGTTAATCAGGGAATGCGTCCGGCCGTAGGCCAGTACCACATTGCCCGTAACAGTCACCAGGGAACCGTTGCCCGTCAGGGCATGAGCCTTTGTGGACGCCTTCTGGGTCGCATCAAAGGCTGCCGCGTGGCGGACGGTCAGCAGGTCCGCCTTGACGTTGGTTCTGGAATCCGCATTGTTCATGGCCACAACAGCTGTTCCGGTTGCTGCCGTTAAGGGAGCAATCGTCAGTCCCGTTACATCAGCCCGGGTGCTGTTCTCGCCGTGTCCGTGAACGGTCAGATCTCCGCCAACACTGATTTCCAGATCACTGTCCAGGGTCGCCTCGTTCAGGGATGTATTCCGGGCCACCGCCGCGTTCAGTCCCACGGCAATCAGGCCGATATCACCGGAAACGGTTTCCGCTACCGCTTCGGTACGGTTGCTGTCCTTTCCGGCGCCGGTCCGGACAGTCAGATCCTTGCTTACAACAGCCCGGGTGTTTTCAAAAATCGCCCGGTTCCTGGCCCGGATATCCGCGTAGTTTACGCTAAGGCCGATGGCAGCAACTCCTGCGTTCAGCTTTGCCATGCTGGCGGAAACTGTGCCCGCCAGATCGGAGGTAACGCTGGCGCTTCCCGCGGTCAGATCCGCATTGGTCAGCTTTGCGGTCGCTTCTGTTTCATTCAGAGCCAGCAGTACGTTTCCGCCAATGGCGATTCCGCCTCCGGCCACATTCAGTGCCAGAGGAATCGCCGATGCAGTGACTTCGTTATGGATATTCAGTGCATCGTCCAGCGTCAGTTTTACCTGGGCTTTGTCCTGCTCACCGACTTCCGTATTGATCTTTGCGTTCACCTGGGACACTGCGGCGCTCAGCAGAACCGCCGGAG
Organism: uncultured Clostridia bacterium; assembly: GCA_946408865.1. Next base: position 13,371 of record CAMJTZ010000021.1, on the reverse strand, counting down.
TTACAGGATCTGCGCTGACGGAGAAACCCATCAGATAAGAGTCTGCGGCAGTAGCGGATTTTCCGTTCACGTTCAGGCTGGCCGCTTTGATTTCCGTTCCTCCCAGCACTTTCGTATCCTGGGTCATCCGGTTAATCGCCAGCGCCAGACCGGCGTTGACGGCGATTGTTCCCACGCTGGCCGATGTGCTCAGCACGGTCTGATCCACGGTCGTATCCGTGACCACTGATACATTCTTTCCCTGAAGATGGGTGTTTTCACTGATTTCAGCCTTCACGCTTCCCTGGCTTTGGGCAAAGGCAGCGGACGCCGCCGCCGCGACGGAACCGCCGGCCGCCACCGCTACGTTCAGTGCTTTGACACTTCCATAGTTCTGGCCTGCGGCCACCTTCACGTCGCCGACCGCATTCACCTTGCCGCCCAGCACCGCTTCTGTCACATTGTCCGTCAGAGCCATTGCCACGCTTACAGCAAGACCTGTCGAACCGACGCCTGCCGCTCCGCTGACAACCCGCAGGCCGTTACTGGAGGGATCCACCGCATCCGTCAGCTTCGCAAGCGCTTCATCCCGGGAAGCCGCTTCCTCTCCGGGCTTTCCGGCAGCGGAATTCGCGGTAATCGTAATGCCGCTGCCGCCGATCTTATTCAGTTCACCAAGACTGGAAGCGGAAACATGGCTGCGGAGTTTCGCTGCCGCCAGACTGATTCCCGCGCCTACAGATCCGGCCCCGATAGAAACGCCCACCAGATCTGCTGTGATTTCCTGGTTTGCTGCCACGTTCACGCCGGCAGCTTCCCGGATCACCGCATCCTGCGTGATCCGCGCGATCACCGCATCGGAGGGATCCTCCCCTTCATAGGTGTAGGTGTTGATTTGTCTGGCATTCTGCACGTCTGTGGAATCAGTCGCTTCCTGATCCTCGCCGCGCATTTTTTCGCCTTTGTCATCATATTTTCCGTTATCAAAATCCTTGCTCACATAGCCGGAAGAAACATCAATGCTGCCGGTCTTTGTTCCGTTCCCGTCCTTTTCGGCGGTGCCGACGCCTTCCTTGCTCATGACGTGGCCGTCGCCTTCCAGACCGGCTCCGGCGTTCTTCAGATCCTCATCGGCAAAGCCGTTCCCGGGGTCTTCTCCGGCAACAGGCTTTTGATAGTTCCCGGCCAGTCCGGCCACCTTGTCGTAATCAAAGATCTTCTCATCCCGGTTGTCCGCGTTGCCGTAAACGATCATATCGGCGGCATCCTGGCTCAGTTTGGTTCCCGCAGCCAGAATCAGCACAGACAGACCGGCGGAATTCGATCCCGCCGCGATGTTGGCAACAATATTGCTGACATTGTGCTTCGCGTCCGCTTTCACGTTGACCGATCCGGCCTTTGCGTCTGCCGCTCCTCCCAGTTCAGCCGTCACATTGCTGTTCAGAAGGCTGACCACGCCGTTGACTGCAGTCGTCAATCCTGTCACAGACGCAGCCACGGCTGCGCTCCGGCTCTTCAGTCCGTAGCTTCCGTCCGCTTCAATGTTCAGGTTCTTCCCGGCTGAAAGGTCGCTCTGGCTTTCCGCCACAGCCTTCGCCGTATCCTTGCTGATCAGCAGGTTCACTGCACCGGAAAGTCCCAGTCCCACAGCGACTGCTGCGCCGATGGTATACTGGTTGATATCCTTGATCGATTCCGCGTGAATCGTCACATCTTCGGCGGCATTCACCTTCGTGCCTTTCAGCACCCTGGCATCTGCTGTGCCTGTGAAAAGTGTAACCGTTGCCACCGGGGTGGCGGCAGCACCGTCCCCGCTGAACGCTGCGGTTCCGGCCATGTTGTAAATCGTCGCGTCATTGTTGGCTGTCAGGCTGAAGGAACCCTTTTCCGATTCGATGGTTCCCGCGGCGCTGGCTTTCACGCTGCTCTTCAGCAGCTGAACCGCCGCACCGACATCCACGGCTGCCCCGAGCATGCCTGCGCCTGCGCTGACAGACAGCTGTTCAAGATTGTCCTCGTTTTCCGCCAGCACTTCAATGTTACGGCCGGCATGCATAACTCCTGTGACCGCCTCGACCTGTTTGGATGCTCTCAGCAGGGTCAGGGCTGCGCCGATCCCGGAACTCCCTCCGAAATTCAGACCGCCGGCCAGCAGCTGCTGTTGGGTATAATCCGATGCCATAACACCGATATCTCCTGCCGTAGCGGTCAGGACAGCGGTATCGGTCCGGGTCAGAACCTGGTTGTTGTTTTCCATCTCAACGCCGCCGCCGGTTATTCCGGTGCCGACGGGGCTCACTGCTACGGAAGCCGCCGCCACCGCCTGGGAATCCCGTACGTTGGCGCCGGCATATACGCCGCTGATCTCCTTGCCGTATCTGGTCTTGATCGCTTCGCCCTGTCCGCCTGCGGTCAGGGAAGCACCGTCCAGAAGGGTCTGAACCTTGTTGTTTTTCTCAATATAGACATTCGTCAGTCCGGCTGCCGCGGAAACAGTGGCCAGAGCAATCGTACCGTCCATGGCCAGGGTCTTGTCGCTGAGCCAGGATTCCATCAGCACGTTCTTTCCGCCCTTGACCATACCTCCGGCGGTAATCCCGATGTCGTTCTCTTCCTTCATCACCAGCGCGTTCCCGCTGAGGGAAAGTCCGGAGTAGCTGCCGGTCAGCACCAGGCCGGCCAGATAGGATGTGTCATTTCCGCCGGCCCGGATCTGCGCGTTTCCTCCTGCATCCACCTGCGTGCCGCCGGCAAGGTTGACCTTCGCTTCACGGCTGAAGGTATTCATATTGAAGGATGCGCCGGCGGCCGTTCCGATCGCGCCGGCAAGACTGGCGGATCCGCTCAGCGCCCACGCGTCCGCGTTGGCGCGGATATCGGTATCTCCGGCACTCCGGACCGCCGCATTCTCATTCAGAGTGGTCTCCGCCTTTGCTCCGGCAAAGTTCACGTTCACACCGGCGGCAATGCCGAGCCCGGATGCGGTAGCCTGCGCAACCGCTGAAGCCACGCCGGCAATCAGCTGGCTTGCCGCATCCGCGCCGACTTCCGCGTTCCCGCCGGCATTCATTTCCACGCCCTTGGCGAGCACAGTCCGGACGGTCGCTTCATCCCGGATTCCGTTGGCGGAACCGCCTCCGGCAAAGCCGGATTTACCCAGCGTGATGGCGGCATCTGCCACCAGGGCCAGCAGATCGGCATCCATCCTGGAGGTGATCCCCGCGTCCGCGCCGGCAGCCAGCTGTGCGCCCTCGCCCACTTCGCTGCGGACCGCAGCCTTGTTGAACAGAACGTTGACGCCGCCGGCAATGGCGTTTCCGGATCTGGGATCCGGGGTCGTGCTCTTGGGTTTGCCGGGAACTGGATTGCCTTTTTCGTCGGTTCCCGATTCTTCACGTTTCACAGGGTTGTTGGTAATGGACGCGCTGAGGCTTGCCGCCGCGGTCAGCACCTCCGTTTTCATTTCAGAGGAGGCTTCCTGCGTCAGCTTTCCGGCCGCGTTCACCGTACTTCCCTTGCCGGTTACTGCGCTGACCGTATCCTGGTTGGTCATCAGGGCCAGCGCCAGTCCGGCGGAGATCGTGGCAGGCGCCACAGACAACCCGCCTGTCACCATCCGGTGGGTCGCGTTGTCGATGGCCGACAGGGCCATATCCCCGTTTTTCCCTTCCCCGTCCTGCTTGGCCAGGGTAACCTTGACTCCTTCGCCCAGCAGAGTTTCAATCGTGTTCCTGGTCTTCAGGTAGGTGAAGGACCCGCCCAGGGAGAAGGTGGAATTGGTCAGCTGTGCCGAAGCGCCGATGGCCTCTGTATAGTAGTTCTGGAAGGAGAACTGGTTGATCTTGTCATACAGCTTCAGCAGCTTGCTGGCATACAGGTCGATCTGCGCGCTGTTTTCCTGCTTGTCGTCCTCCGGATCGCGGTCGTCCGTCTTGATATTGATCCTGGATTCCGCGTCTTCACCGCGCATGTTCAGCTCCGCGATGGCCTTCGCGTAGTCTTCCGCGGTCACATTCTTCTTCTCTGCGTTCAGCGTAAAGCCGGATCCCGTGATGCTCTTTCCGTCTGCCACCTTCGCCGTGACGGTGTCCTGGCTGAGAATGGTGCTGTTGGCAAGGCCGGCGCCGAAAGCGGTTCCCAGGGAAAGGCTTACGCCGCCGGCCCGGGCCGCCAGCCTGCTCTGGTCTGTTGCTTTCACGGCGATGTTCCCGCCGTCAATATTGCCGTTTACATCCGTGGTCGTTGTGGCTTTGGTTTTGATGAGACTGACCGACATGCCGGCTGTCACATTGCCGTTGTATCCGGAGACGGCGCCGGAAACCGACTGGGCTGTCAGCTTGTTGATAAAGTCTTCATCCAGGTTCCGGATCGTGCTGCTCCGGAGCGTAACGTCCCCGGCCGCCTTCAGGTTTCCATTCACGGTCACGGTGGCTTCGTTCTTGTTGTCCGCCACGGCCGCCGCGCCGGAAACGGAGTTCGACTGAAGCAGCAGGGACATGGTGGCGGAAGTTCCCACCGCCGCGAAATTGGCATTGTTGTCCGCGGTAATGCTGATCGGCCCGCCGGTGGTGGTGATATCTCCCTCAACCTTTGCCCGGGCTGTATGCTTCGCCTGGGTCAGGCCGATGGCGGCCGCCAGCTGCAGTTTGCTGCCGTAGAAGAAATTATTGACCGTATTGTAGGCTGCGCCGCCCATGGCCGCCACGGACACGAACCCGTTCACCAGATCCATCGCGTCCGGATCTTCCTCGTTCACGTCCGTGGTAACGCCCTGGCTCTTCAGCGCATTCACGGAGATCGGCATGCTGGCATCCGTGTCCTCGCCGCCGTCGTTGTCGTCCTCGTTCCGGTTCGCGTTCCGGTTGGCGTCCAGCCGTTCGGTCAGAACGTTTCCTTCGCCGGATTCGGCGCTTCCATCCTGCTTTTTGACCTGTCCGGGATTTTCCTCATCCGGCACCAGCCCTGCCTTGTCCGCCAGCACAGAGATATCCTGGCCCACCGCGGTAGCCACCGCCGTGGTCGTATCCCGGCTGAAGCTGCTGGCAGCCACCGTCACCGCGCCGGTCGCCGCAGCGCCGCCCATGGACACTTCGGCGCCATAGCCGGCCAGGTTCAGCGCAGTGGTGGCGCCGACTGCCGTACCCCTGCCGACGCTGAATGCGCTGGCGGTAATATTGGTAATGCTGTTTTCTTCCGCCGTCAGGGAAAGATCCCCGGCCGAGGTCACGCTGCCGCTCTGGTAACCCGTTACGTTTGTCAGGTTCCCCTTATTCATGGCAGCCTTCACGCTGGAATCCAGGGCGTCGACCGCCGCGGAGGCATCCAGGGAGGTAACGGAGGCATCATTGGATCCGGCCGCGCTGTATATCTCTTCCTGGTGGTCCGCCCGGGCGCTGAGCGTCAGGGTGCCCGCGTTAAGGCCCGTTGTCGGTTTCTCCGGGTTATCATAACGGTCCGAAATGTGCACGGTGGTACTGTCACTGCCGGTCAGCAGGGACAGGGATACCCCGAGTCCGATGCTCCGTCCGAATTCGCTGGTCGTCCGGTCCTTGAGAGAATAGAAGGGCACGATACTGCCTTCCTCTGTTTTAATGAAAGAAGTGTTGATCGCGACGCCGCTGTCGTTCGCGTCATTCGGCATCCGGAGATTGAACACATAGCTGTCGCTGTCCGCGGTAACCAGGGTGTACTGCGTTTCTTTGCCCGCAGCCACGCTGACATCGGGATTGATCGCAACGGTGTGCGTTTTTCCGGCGGTATCCGTATAAGCGTATTCGATATACTCCAGATGAGCGCCGTCCAGCTTCTGGATTTCAACGCGGATCGTGTCCCCTGCCCGGGCGAAAAGTTTTCCGTCTTCTGCTTCCCGGCCCTTGACATCGACCGTAACTGCTCCTTCGGGAAGCTGTACACCTTCCCCGGCAACCGGAGCGCTTAGGATAACCTCCTTCAGCACTTCTTCCGTTTCCAGGGTAAAATGCAGTTCAGCGTCCGCGGGAGCGCCCTGGACAGAGCCGGTATCCAGGTAGAGTTTTCCCTGGTCATCCGTCTGAACCTTGATCTGTTCGGTCTTTTCCGTTCCGCTGTGCCGGTCGTTATAGCTGCACACAGCATAGTTCACCCCGTCGTCCGCTGCCTTCAGCCGGAACCCGGGTTCCACCGTAACCAGAACCTTTTTCTTGTCTGTCCCGTCAATCTGTGCCTGGATGCCCTTCGTAACGGTCACGGTGAAGTTTTCACCCTCCGTTACGGTCTGAGCGGAATTGGAGTCTCCCACATCCGCGTTCGCCGCGTCTGCGGAGGCGGCGTTGGTGCTGGCGCTTCCCTTGCCGTTCAGGGCGGCGGAAGCCACGTTGTTCACAAACCGGCTGCCGTCCGCTTCAAAGCGCATATCGCCGGTCACATCCACCGTTCCGCCGTTGATCTTCCGGTTTTCCTCGGCAGCGGCGGCCAGATCATCGGCCAGCTGCTTGAACGCGGCCGCCGCATCCTTCCCATACTCGGCCTCTTTTTCCTGGACCGCGGCATTGTATTTTGCTTCTCCGTCCGGCTGGTTCCAGTTGCCATCCGCGTCCTGGTAGTCCTTCTTGTTTACCTGGTACTTTTGGTCGCCCTTGTTAACCTTGTACTTTGAATCGTCCGGGTTAACGGTCACCTTGTCATGCCCCAGTTCAGCCGTTGTGCTGAAATCCAGGTTCGTCAAAGCGGCGGATCCGGAAATGGCCATTCCTATGGCTCCCGCGCCGGAAACCGCCTGCGTGTCCACCAGATGAGTGCCCGCGGATCCCTTCTTTCCTTCCAGGGCGAGGTCGTAAGGATTCTTCAGCGCGGCAATCTGCGCATCGGACAGGATCACGTTCTGTTGTTCCGCAGCTTTGATGATGGCCTCCGCGATCATCGCGTCAAGATCAGAGACGGCGGAATCCGTTTTGCCGCTCTCCTTTTCCTGGATCTTATCCAGGGCGGTGGTCACATTGCCCTCCACATCATCCTCGAAGGTTTCGTCCTGCTTAATGCCGGCTTCCTCCGCCTGGGCCTTGATCTTGGCTGCGTCCTCGCTGCTCAGGCCGGCAATCACGTCATACAGGTCCTTCGCGCTGGCAAACAGGTCGATAGAGCCGTTGATGATGGTTTCCAGCGTTTCCTTGTCAATCGGCTGGCCGGTTTTGTCGGTGATCGCTTCCGCTCCCTCGGCATACAGTGTGTCCAGGGCGGCTTTCTTGGCTTCCTGCAGGGTCCCCTTCAGGTTTTCTTTGATGAACTTTTTAATGTCTTCGTAAACGTCCTTCGGGATCTCACTAAAGGAGAACTTCTTGTGGAACAGGTCTCCCACATGGTTCACCACCGAGCTGCGGATGCTCTTGACCAGCATCTCGTTGAAGCCGTCCACAAAGCTGGAGACGATCTTTCCCAGGCTGCCGTCGCCGAAATCGTCAAAAGGCACCGCATCGGCTTCGAGCGCCACCGCCAGGAGGCCGATGCCGATCCATTTTTCGGTTTTTTTGTTGTCCTTGATGACGTCGATTACGTCTTCGATAAAGCCAGTGCCGAACATGTCCGCCAATCCGGAGGAATTGACAAATTCATCCAGGATCTCGCTGCCGACGGGGCTGATGATGCTGTCCACCACGCTGCCCGGCAGGAAGTCCCCCAGGCCGATTTCACGGCCCAGGTCCTGCACATAGTCGTTCACGGGCTGGCCGATCTGTTCCGTCAGGTAATTCTTCAGGTCCTGCTTTCCCTGGTCGGTGGAAACGTCAAACGTCCGGTCGCTGTAATCGGGTGCCGCTGTCGGCGTTGTCTTTTCCTTCGTGGTGGCGGAAACCTCCAGGGACGCCGCCTTGATGTTCCCGTTGCCGATCCGGGCCGTATTGTGCATGGTTACCGCGTTGTATGCGGCGCCCAGGCCGACGCCCATGCCGGCGTTGGTGGTGCTGCTGTCTGCCTTCAGAACCGCCTCCGTCCGGTTTCCGGCGGTCACCCGGGCCTTTCCGCCGATCTCGATGTTCCGCTGGTTCAGAATTTCTGCCAGGCTTTCGCTCTCCTGGAAGTTGAATCCCGCTGCGCCTGCGATACCCATGGACATGTTGTTGACCAGCACCGTCGGCGGACGGTATTTCCAGTATAATTCCACGGGTTTCCTCGGGAGTTCCCCGGCCAGAACTTCCATCTCAAGGATAGCGTCCAGCAGCAGGACCAACCGGTTCTGCCGCAGTCTCAGGGAGAAGGGGATCCTTCCGCCTTTGGCGCCGGCAATATTGATATTCCGGATATCGCTTTCCGTTTCCGCGTTGACCCGCAGGGATCCCGCGGTCAGGCTCTGGTTCAGCCGGGCCGCCGCATTGTCCGCAATGAAGGAGAAGCCTGCGGCAACGCCATAGCCGCCTTTTGTGCCCGCAGCTGCGCCGTTGGTCTGCACAAAGTGCGCCGCGGTATTGCCGGCGGTAATCTTCACGTCACCGTCCACATTCAGGACGCTGTCTTCGGACTGTCCGCCGATTTTGCCGAGATAGGCCTCCGCCCCGGTGGTAACAGAGTCCACGGCCAGGGCCGCTGCCAGGGCGGTGTCCTTTCCGGACGCGCCGGATGCGGCAGTTACGCTGTCCTTCACCTGCTGGTCCGCCCGGAGGGTGATTCCGCGGATATGCTGGCCGTCTGTTTTTTGCGCCAGCGCCGCGCCGTCCTGGATCGCGGCCACCGTCTTCGCCGTATCAATGGCTGCGGCAACGCCCGCGCCGACGCCCGTTTCCCCGGCGGTCCGCGTGTTGCCGGAAGCGTCCGCGTTCACGGAGTATCCCACATCGTTCTCCGCTTCAACGCTCAGCTTTCCGTCCAGCTTTACATTCGATTTTTCAAACATCCTGGCCTTGCTGTCCGCCTTGGCCACCTGGATCGAAACTGCTCCGCCGACGCCGGTGGCGCCGCGGCTGAATCCGGCCTTGCTTTCCGTCTGAACGCCGGCTTCTCCGAAGGCCTGGACCTTCACGTCTCCGGCGCTTTCCACGCTGCCCTTGATCTCCGCCTTGTTGTGGCTCTCGGCCACCGTCAGGGCCAGGGCAGCCCCCAGGCTGGTATCCGCCGGGTCCGCGGCGGTCCCTTCGGTCACGGCGGTGCCGTCCGCCAGCGTCCGTACATCCGCCGCAGCCTCCGCGAGAAGAGTCACATCCCCGCCGGCGGTCACGGAAGCGGCCGCTTTTCCGTCGTCCGTTTTGCCCGCGATCACCGCCTGGCTTTCATTCTTTGTAATGCCCACCGCGGCCGCACCGGCCAGCTGCATGCCCTGGGCCTGGCCGATAACCGCCTGCGGATCGGCCGCGTCCACATAGGCCGCGCTGATCCTGATCCCGGCTGCCGGATCCGCGTTCTCCGGAATCAACAGGTAGTAGCCGCCCTTGTCATCCGGCTGGATGACCGCGGTCCGGACGGCGCTCTGGCCGTTGTCCATCACGGTATACTGGGCCGTCAGGCTGTCCTTTTGGAGGGCTTTGCCCGCCGCGGGGTTCACCACAAGCCTGAGCTTCTGTCCCGGTGCAACGCTGGCCAGGCATTTTCCGTCCTCTTCCGTTTCATAGGTCAGGATGGCGCCGTCACTGCTGCCGTCCGGCAGCACCAGCTTGACCGTCCGGTCTTCCTTGTCGATTCCGTCTTCCACCAGGTTCCCGGTCATGTTCCCCACCAGCGTCCGGACATTGATGGGGCTCTCCGCCGTCTGGTCATACCCGTCCTCAAAGGCATCCGCGCCGGAGGCTGCTGCCTGCCCATCCGGATTGTAGTCCGGGTCTTCCTCATACTCCACAAAGAGGGTTGCGTAGGTCTTGTCCCTGGTAAAGGTATACTTTCCGTCGGCGTCCGGGGTCAGGGCCGCGGCAGGCGCATAGCCGGCCGCTCCGGCATCCAGTCCGCGCCACTGCACGGATTTGACCCGGTATCCTGCCGCCGCTTTCACGGTGACACTGACTTGATGGTTTTCATCTTCGACGAAGGTAACCTGGCCGTGCATACCGGCCTTGTCATCCAGCTGGACAGCCGCTCCGGCCGCTCCGCCGCCGGCGGTCACCTTGCTGACCGCGGCGTCCATCTCTTTCAGATCGTCATCGCCGAGGCCCAGCGTCTTCTTGATCGTTCCCCACAGTCCGGTGAGATAGCTGTACATGCTCTCCACGGGGTTTTGTTCCGTGGAACCGGCCGCGGCGGAGCTGGCGGCAGTGGTGTACACTTTTTCCGCCGCGTCGGATTGGACGTTCACATCTTTTCCGGCAGTAACCTTGGCCGCAGGGGCAATTTCCGCCTTCACACCCTGCAGGACAAGGGCCAGGGCTGCATAGCCGCTGGTGCTGCCCGAGGCCGCATTGCTGCCCCGTTCCGCCAGGGTGGTCACCTTCAGGTTGCCGTCAGCGGAAACAGTCACCTGGTTCCCGGCCTCCAGTGTTCCGGCCACCGTGCTTTTTGCATCGCCAATCACATAGGAAGCGGCAATGGCGGCAGGAATACCGGCGAAACCGGAATCCGCCCGGGTTTCAATCTCCGCATCCGTTTCGGACGCAATCCTGATGCTGTCAGAAGCAACAATCTTTGCCGTTTCGGCAATATTGATGATGGAATCCGCCTTGACCAGGGAAACCGCAAGAGGCAGCCCTTCGTAGGATCCCCCGTTCCCGTCCTCGTAGGAATCCCCGACCCCGCTGGTGGTTTTCACCTGGGTAAGAATGCTGACGCTGCCTTTGCCTTCGACGGGGGTAACAGCACCCTGGTTTTCGGTATAACCGGCATAGATTTCGCCGTTCACATCCACGATGGCTTTGGCGACCTTGACATTGATCAGGCCGCTGTCAGGCGCCAGGGTGATGATTCCGCCCTGCTGCTGTGCTTTGGAGAGGATCAGCACGTCCCCGGCGCTGATGACCTTTCCGTTGATGGTCACCGCAGCCGTATGGGCCAGGTTCAGCAGGCTGATCGGAATGTCATCCGTGCTCCCGGCAATCTTCCCCGGCGCACGGGGCGCTCCCACACCGGTTCCGGATTCCGCTTCAATGCGTACCAGCCCCGCCTTGACGGTTCCGTCCACCTGGACCGTTCTGCCCAGAAGGACCAGCTGCAGTCCGTCCGCGGTAATGTTTTTGCCTACCTGCAGCGCGTCGTCGTTTTTGACAATCACATTGGTCAGCAGAAGATTCGGGGTTCCGCTGAAAAGAAGATCGTTATCGAGGCTGCCGGTATAGATATAATCTGTAAAGTTGTTCGCCAGCTGGGTGGCGGGATCCGTGAACTCCACCTTCGCCTTGTTGGCCAGGTTATCCGTAACGCTTTCGATGGCGCCGGCATCATAGGTAATCGCCACCGTTTTTCCGTTGCTGTTTGTCAGCTGGATGTTTCCCGCTGTGCCGGCTGCGCCGTTTGTATTCAGCGTGCCGGTCGCATGGATCCGGTCATTGCCCGCGCCGCCGACGACGGCCACCGTGTTCGCCGCGTCCGCAACAGAGATGTCCACATCGGCCAGGTTGTCGCCGTCGCCCAGGTCGATCCGGAGGGTGCCGTTGGAGGGAGTTCCTTTGCCGGCAACGATGACGGAATCATCGCCGTTTCCGGCGCTGACCGTCACAAACTCCGTTTTTCCCTCTGCAAGCGTTTCCCCGTTTCCGGCCGCGGTGATCCCGATGGTATCATCGCCCTCGCCGGTCTGGATGCCGGCGGTGCTGTCGGCGGTCACCTCGGCGTTGACCGTATCATCGCCGTCACCGGTCCGGATGGCAGCAGTGCTGCCGCCCTTGATCACGGCCTGCACCGTATCCTTTCCGGCTTCTGTTTCAATGGTCAGGCTGCTGCCTGCATCGGCAGCGGCTGTAACCGTATCCGCCTCTTCCCCGGTCCGGATGGCCGCCGTTTTCCCGGCCCCCTGGAGGGTCAGGTCCACGGTGTCTTCCCCGTCTCCGGTCTGGATTTCCGCATTGGTGCCTTTCAGTTCGGCCCGGACGGTGTCGCCGCCCTTTCCGGTATCGATGCTGACGCTCTCCGCGTCCTGGGCGGTAACGCTGACGCTGTCCTCGCCTTCGCCGGTATGCACTTCCGCCTTGGATCCGGCGCCGCTGACGCTGACGTTCACGCCGTCATCCGCCCGGGTGCCGAAATAGGTCAGGGATGAGCCGCTCTGTACGTTAACAATTCCCGGCAGTCCAAGTCCTTTCATGATCATGGAGATACCGTTCAGAAGATTCATGACACCCGTGAACAGCGTGCTGCCGTCCGCCTGCAGGCCGTCCTCTCCTGCATCCGCCACGTCCATCTCCACTTCATTGATTTGTGTGAAAGCTCCTGCGGTTTTGTCAATATTGACCTCTCCGTCATAGATGGCGTTTTTCTCCAGAATGATCCGGATTCTTCCGTTTATGGCAGTGCTGACTGCTGATTCAATTTTGCTCTGAAGAGCCGAAGGCGCTGAAGTGAGCCGAACCGGTTCCGCTGCCTGCGGAGGGACACTGCCTTCATTCGTTCCTGCCAAAGGTGCTGCAAAAAGCCTCGGCGTTACGGGTTCTGCAGCCTCCGCAGGGATACCGCCTTCATTCGTTCCTGCTGGTGACACTGCAAAAAGCATCGGCGCCTCCGTACCGGGCAGCGCGTCCTCATTCACTTCTTCGGTTTGTACTGTCTGGCTTCCGGTTCCATCAGCCGACTGTACAGCCAGTCTGGCAGGGGCAGCAGATCTTAGGCTGCGGGTCATCAAAAGAGGAAGGTTTCCCGGTGTTCCGTCCTGCTCTGCCGTACGGTTCTGTTCTTCCGCGACGGGAGTTTCCGCAGGCTCTTCCGTCTGCTCCGCGCCGGTTTCCGCACTGATCGTTCCTTTCGCGGGTTCCGCTTCAGGATCCGTTTCCTCTGCCTGTTTCTCGTCCTTTTCCGTTTCTTCCGGGGTCAGTTCTTCCGGATTTGTTCCCTCTGCAGATTCCATTTTCACACCCGTTTCCTCCGCGGGTGTCTCTTCATCCTCTGTCTCGCCGGACGCAGGGAGGGTTTCGTTCGAACCCTCTGCGGCGTTCTTTTCAGAATTGTCTTCTGACGGACTTCCGGCTCCGGCGGCCGGCAGTACATCCTGTCCGGCAGGGGCAGCAGATCTCAGGCTGCGGGTCATCAAAAGAGGAATGTTCTCCGGCACTTCGTCCTGATCTGCCGCAGGATTCTGTTCTTCCGCGGCGGAAGTTTCCGCAGGTTTCTCCCCGCCGTCCGTCTCTTCCGCGGATTCTTCCGCGGACTTCGTTCCCTCCGCGGCCTCTCCCGCGTTCTCTTCATTCTTTACAGATTCTTCCGTATCCGGATCTCCGGCAGGTTCTGCTTCCGTTTCATTGTCCTCTGCGGATTTTTCCTGATCGTCTCCGCTTTCCGCGGATTCTTCCTCAGACTTCA
>CAMJTZ010000020.1 GCA_946408865.1 uncultured Clostridia bacterium | reverse complement strand
CCGTACTTTTGATGACATGGAGGAGGATATTCCGCGGATCTATATGGCATTTCTGAATACAAGAGCGTCCTGGCTCGGCAATGTGACGCCAGGATCGTATTTTACGCAGTTTGAAGACCCGAAGGTGCTCGTGGATTGGATGAATCAATATTGCACAGAAGGTATTCCTATTCCGGAACCGCTGATGGAGCAAATTGTATTTGTCGGGAAACCCTGCGAAAAACGGCTTGTTGAACTGTTGAAAGATGATGAGTCTTCAGATGAAGCAAAAATGACGGCTATCGGACTGCTTCGCGATCTGGACAGTGTGCAGCCCAAAATGCTGTATATCGGATGGCAGCTTGACAGAAATGATGAAGACGATCTGAAAGACAATGCGCTGGAAAGCCTGATTGGAATGGGTGAAAGCGTTGTACAGCCGATCCTGCAGCAGATCGGAAATGCAAATGAGGCAGGAAAGGAAGCGCTGCTTGAAGTACTGAGTCATTTCCCGGGGAATGAGCAGATTTTCCGGCTGATGATGGATGCTTTCATGAATCAGCCGCAAAAGCAGGCACTGTTTGCAGGATATCTCGCAAAACTTGGTGATGTACGGGCAATTCCGGCATTGACCGAAGCAGCAAAGCAGCCGGATGTTCCTTATCTGACATTTATTGAAATTCGCAATGCCATTGAAACACTTGGAGGGGAATGCCCGGAACGGGAATACGAAGATGATCCGGAATATGAAGCCCTTCGGGGTCTGGACCAGACCTGATGAGGAGGGATAAATAATAATGCTCTGTCAGAAATGCGGGTATTACTCCGAGCAGGATGATAATGTCTGCCCTGAATGCGGAGCTCTTCTGCAGAATGAATCTTTACATATGTCAGAAGGTGTTCGCGCAATTCGGCAGGGGAAACGCGCAAGAGAAGCATATGTGAAAAAAAACAGCGAAACAGAGCAATTCGCTTCCATACAGCGAGGAATACCTGCTGCTTCATCCGACGGTATATCTATGCCTGTGGTCAGGGATACCCGAACAGATCCATCCGAAGAGGAAGACGGATACCCGGAATCAGAAAACGAAGCCGCTGAGAACAATCAGGTTTTTGAACGCAGAAGGCGTAATTTCTATGACAATGAAGCAGATGAAACCATTGCTGAAAAATATATTCCTGTATATGCGGGCGGCGCCAGAGTTCCGCATATGGTCAATTGGGTAAAAATCGCTTTTTTTGCTGTACTTGCCCTGATGATCCTGCTTGCCGGTTCATGGCTGTTCCTGAAAAAAACAGATATCGGACAGCGTCTTATGGCCCGCTTTGGCTTTGAAGCCAATTCCGTTGCATACTGGGCTGTCGGCGATGAGAAGATGAATTCAGGAGATATTGACGGGGCAATAGAGTGCTTTGAAAAAGCACGAAATATGGATGCGAAGGAAGCTGTTGTTGATGTAGATGGCCTGCTTATGCTTGGAAGCGCGCTGGAAGCAGCCGGACGGACAGAAGAGGCTGCAGCCTTATATCAGGAGATTTATGAGTCAACGCCTTCCAGATCAGAAGCATATATCAATCATATCAGAATTTTGCAGAGCAGCGGGAACTCAAAAGATCTTGTTCTGGCTGGTGAACTGATGAAAACAGCCTATGAAAAAACCGGTGAAAAAACCTTTCTGACACAACGGGATGATCTTCTTCCAAGCCCGCCGGGTGTAAAACCTGACGCGGGAAACTATTATACGAAAAAAACGATTGTACTTTCTTCCTTTCAGGGATTTGATGTGTATTATACCTTTGATCCGGAAGCTGTACTGCCGGATAAAGGTATAAAGGCAAAACCTGAAGGAATAATGCTGGATGAGGGTATTTGGAATCTCCGTGCTGTTTGCGTGAACGGTGACCTGATTTCGGATGAGCTGAAAGGCACCTATAAAATAATTATGCCATCGCCTATGACACCGCGGGCGACTCTTGCACCGAATACTTACAAAAAAAGCCAGCGTGTATCGCTGAAACCCGGCGTCGATGATGAAAAAGATACAAGCATTGTAATTTACTACACGATTGACGGATCAATTCCGGATTCAGACAGTCCCATTTTTGACGGAGAACCGATCCGGCTTCCGAATGGATGGGTTACCCTTAAGGCATATGCTGTAAACCGATACCGCAAGCTTTCAAACATGCTCGAAGTCAAATATAAGATTGAAGCCAATCCGAAACCCAAATCTGCCTTCAGCCAGGAAGATTTGATAGATGAACTGAAAATGTTCAAAACAACACAGTCCGAGTTCTTTTCCGTTTACGGTGAAGGAACGGCTGCCGGATCTGTTCTGATTGAAGGATTCGATAATGAATGCCGCCGTTTTGATTACCCTTGGGGATATGTCATGATGACTCTTTCAAAGAAAAACTGGGTTCTTACAGAAGTCAGTTTCAAAAGCGCAGGAAAACTCAGCGGTCCCCGGGGAACGCAAATAGGCGATACGGAAGAATATGTAGTGGATAAGTTCAGAGATATGATGCAGGTTGAGAGCAAGAGCGGAAACCGTGGGCTTTATGCAACGGACAACGGGTCTACCGGCAAAATCTGGCTGCAGGAAGACGGGAAAAAGATCATCCGGTATCGTTATCCGACAGAATCTCATTGGGTACAGCTTGAATATCTTGTGGACAGAGCTGGAAAAGTAATGAATATCTGTATGAAGTATATTCCCTAGGTTATTTCATGAAACAATGTACAGCCCATCTCACGGAATTCAGCAATTTTTTCGCGAAGGATTTCTTCCGTGACGTCAAAATGACGCGAAAGACATGAGAGACAGTAGAAATGATCTGTTCCGCGATTGACCATCTTCTTTGTAAGCGCAATTTCATCCGGTACAAGCTGCCGGCTGCATTGCGCACACAGCGGAGCTGAAGATTCATGCATCTTTCTTTACAAGACGGCACAGATAAAGTTTCATATCGTGACCGGGAATCTTCGGATTAAAATAGTCACACTTTTTTCCAAGATGTTCACCGGTGAAAACATCTTTTACATCCAGCGTGAAACCTGCTGACACAGGAAGACCAAGGTCTACCAGTTCGCAATGGATCGTGGCTTCGGCCTCGGAAAAATTGATGAAGGCCAGCGCAAATTCATTGTCTGAAAGATGGCGGAAGATCGTATAGGAGGAATCAGGTATTTCCCGCCAGGGCATTTCGCCTTCTTTCGGTTCCGGATTTCCGGTACAAACAGAACCGCGGCGGATCAGATAGGGGGAGCGGCATTCTTCGTCCTGATCAATCCGAAGCAGATCCGGGTTTTTCATAAGGGCTTCGTATTCAGGGGAAATCGTACGAAGATCGGCGCCCATCATCAGCGGAACACCGCTCAGGCACCAGAGAGAAAACTGCATCCGGTATTCTTCATAGGTGCACGCTTTTCCGAAACCGACATTCCCTTTTCCGTCCATGCCGACAGTGAGCATGTCCATATCGTTGAAACAACCGGAGGCACTCATCGAAAGATTATTGAGCTGGGACTTGAAAATATCGGTAAAAGAACGGTAATTGTCCATAATATCGCCGGTTGAGCGGTACATATGTGCACCGACACTGCGCATCCATTTCCATGGTTCTTCCCGGCCCCAGTTGCAGGCGGAGAAAAGGATCTCCCGGCCGGTTGCTTTAAGGGCCATGGACATTGTCTGGTAACGGTTACGGCAATTGCCGGTTTCCGGGAAATTACAGAAATCATATTTGAGAAAATCAACACCCCAGGATGCAAAAGTTTCCGCATCCACATATTCATGATCATAGGAGGAAGGATAACCTGCGCAGGTCATGACACCGGCACAGGAATACATACCGAATTTTAGCCCTTTGGAATGGACGTAATCAGCCAGTGCTTTCATTCCGAAAGGGAATTTCCCGGGATCGGGAACAAGACGTCCCGATTCATCTCTGTCACGCAGTGACCAGCAGTCATCAATGACAAGGTATTCATAACCGGCGGCGAGATAACCTTTATCAACCATCCAGTCTGCCATTTCACGGATAAGCTGATCCGAAATTTTTTCTCCGAAAGTATTCCAGGAATTCCAGCCGAGCGGGGGAAGTTTGGCAATCATACGTTTATACTCTCCTTTTTATTAAAATGGCGGTTGAATAATGAATGTCCTGTTATCCAGATCGGGAAGTTTACCGTTGGTATGCAGCGACAGTTCCGTTGCGCAGAGACGAAGCGAACGAACTTTCTGCTGATGATTGAAAGACCGGTCTCCATACAGATCGTCACCGAGAACAGGATGTCCGAGTGCGGCCAGATGCGCCCGGATCTGATGCGTTCGTCCGGTAATCAGATGTACGCGAAGACGGGAAACCGGACCTGGCTTGACAGTTTCATATCCGGTTGTAATGGGACGTGAACCGGGAACTTCATGATCCAGGATTGTTACTCTGGCTTTGACAGCATCTTTCAGGAGCCAGGCGGTGCATACAGCAGCAGGCGGTTTCATCATGCCGCGGACCAGACAGATGTAATACTTTTCAACATTCCTGTTTTTGAATGTTTCCTGCAGTATCTGAAGCGCATGTTCATTTTTTGCAAACAGACAAAGACCGGAAGTTTTGTTATCCAGCCGGTGACATGCAGCGGGAGGGAAAATGACAGATCCGGATGAAATTGATTCTGCGCGAAGACGGCAAAGATCAGTGAGAGAGAGACTGCCGGGATTGTCCGTTTCCACACTTATTCCGGAAGGTTTGTTTACAAGTAGTATATCATCGTTTTCCCAGACAATGCGAAGAGATTCGACAGAATCCGGCTGGGCGGGTATAAAAACCGTCAGCTCCTGGCCGGAGTGCACAGGCGTATTTTTCGAAATACGAATTCCGTCCAGCTTCATATCCCGGGCGGAAAAAATTCTGCGCAGAATACTCTCGGGAAGATCCGGCAGTAAACGTCGAAGGAAGTTTTCTGCTTTCATTCCTTCTGCCTCAGGAGGGATCACCACACTCCGGACAGCCATGGTCACGCTCCTTACTGCACACGGGAGGAGGAAAACCAGATCCAACGTGGAATCCGGTCACTCAGATCCCGCAGAGCCTTCGTCATATCCTTTGTCGGGATAGAAACAAGCAGAGAAGAAAGGACCTCTTTCATATCAGAAAAGGATACATTCTGTTTTGCAAGGATAATTAAATCTTCAACAGCATCCTCCGGAGTAAGTTCCGGACGGACGGCATCAGCAATAGAAAAGAGCATTTGCTCATAGAGCGGCGTTTCAAGATCGGCGATGGAATCAGATGCAAGCTGAACAGCATTGGGACTCATGTCACTGCTGGCTCCGGTGGCGGCAGGCATCCGGGATAGCATTCCGTCCGGATCGGCCAGACCGGGATGGACGAGAAACAGACGTCCCTGCGGATCAAAAATATAGTCCCAGCCGGAGAAAAACATACGCTCAATAAGCTCCGGACGGTTTTCTGCATAAGTATCCTTCAGTAAAGACTGCAGGTGTAAAAGGGGACCTGCAGCCTGTAAAATCCCCATCAGATAGAGGGACTGATCAATGCTTTCCTGGACAGTTTCCACAGCATCACGGATCTTTTTATGCCCTTCTCCTGCGAGAAGCAGCAATGCGGATGCACAAAGCTGATGCGGCATGCAAAGGATGCGGATTCCATCTTCAACAGCGGTGCGACACCAGAGACGGCGCACAAGAGACTGGGCGGGAATCAGATCTTCCCAGTCCTGCAGTGTCAGCCGGCCTCCGAAAAGGACAAGGCGAACCATGAGGTCATGTTCTTCCGGAGAAAGGAGCGCAAGCTCAGGCGCAAAAGAAGAGAGCACACGAACCCGAAGCTGTTCAACGGTATGAAGCATGACGGAGTCATTGTTTCGGTCTTCCCTGGGGAAAAAGGACAGCTGATAAAAAGATTCCGCATCGGCATCGGTGCAATCCGGGTCAAAAAGAGAACGGAAAGGAAGGCTTGCAAGATCCTTCTCGCAAGCCTCCAGCTGATTGGCCCGAAGGACGCTCATTGTCTTGTCGGCCCAATGATAGGGATAAGTGTTGCCTTGTCTGAGCATGAATGAATCCTTTCAGGATAAACAGAGAAATCAGAGACGCGTAATCCAGCCGTTGACATCTTCCAGCCGTCCATACTGGATGCCGGTCAGTGTATCATATAGTTTCTGTGCGACCGGGCCGATACCGCCGTCACCCAGGACGATTTTCTCATTGCCCATAGCCAGAACGCCGACAGGACTGATGACAGCGGCGGTTCCCGTTCCAAAGGCTTCCGTCAGTTTTCCTGATTTTGCGTCGGCAAAAATCTCGTGAACGTCGAGACGGGCTTCCTCCGCTTCGAAACCAAGCTGGCGGGAAAGCTTCAGAACACTGTCACGGGTAATGCCGGGGAGAATAGAGCCGTTCAGCCGGGGCGTAACAATCTTATTGCCGTATGCAAACATCATATTCATGGAACCGACTTCTTCGATGTATTTCTGCTCCACGCCGTCAAGCCACAGTACCTGTGAATACCCTTTCTTTTCAGCCACATCGCCGGCCAGGATCGAAGCAGCATAGTTGCCGGCACATTTGGTAAAACCGACACCGCCGCGGACAGCACGTACATACTCATCTTCAACATAAATGCTGACAGGCTTAAGCCCTTCTTTATAATATGCACCGACAGGAGAAAGAATGATGAAGAAGCAGTATTTTTTGGATGCGTGAACTCCCAGACCGATATCCGTAGAGATCATTGTCGGACGGATATAAAGGGAAGTGCCTTCCTTGTGGGGAACCCAGTCTGCGTCAATCTTTATCAGCTGCTTCAGGCCTTCCATCGCAGTTTCTTCATCCAGTGCGGGCATGCACATCCGCTGTGCGCTGCGGGTCATTCGCGAAAGGTTATCTTTTGCGCGGAAAAGCTGAAGCCCGCCATCAGCACGACGGTAGCATTTGCATCCTTCAAAAATAGCCTGTCCGTAATGGAAAACCATTGCAGCAGGATCCATCGCAAAATCACCATAGGGAACAATGCGGGCATTATGCCAGCCGAGCCCAAGTTCGTAATCCATCATGAACATATGATCTGTAAAGAGGCGGCCAAAGCCGAGAGCAGATTCATCTGACGGCTTCTGCTTCGGATGATTTGATAACGTTACGCTGATATCCAACATAAGGAAACCTTCTTTCTGATACATTGATACTTTATTATACGCTGAATGAATACGGAAATCCTGTCTTTTTACTGTATCACATTTCGTCATCAATTTCTTCTAGCGTCATCCGGAAAGGAACGAAACCGGTTTCTTCAGAAGTTTGCCCCGAAAGAATGAAGCGGGATAGAATAATGAAGATTACATCGCCGTTTTCATCAATATAAAAATCCTGATCCAGTGAATATTCAGGCGTGATAATATACTCAAGATCCTCTTTCGTCAGGGATGGATCAAAATCCAGGTTATCCGGATTGCTTTGGATAGCATTCCACACCAATGTGCAGACAACTTCCCAGATGCGGTTTGTCTGACGGTCCTCCACCCATTCATCACTTTCGCCGGCATCCAGAATACCCAGCAGTTTCGGAAGAGATGTAAGCTGTCCGACCATCTCACTGGAACGGGAAAATGTGTTTCCTTCCCATGTCTCTTCGATTTCACCATCAATATTTTCTGTTTTATGAAGCAGAACGGAGAAAAAATCATCGTTATTGCACATGATCTGATAATTGACATCAACTGACACATTCTGATACTGCGAAGCGAAGTAATCCGCCTGATTCGGGATATAGTCAACCGTATATTCCTGAATTCTTTTTTCATAATAACGATTGACGCTGGCAGCGGAAAGATCGGCTTCTTCCGTCGTAACCTCCGGCACGGAAGCATGCGGGAAAGCGTAAGAGTAACTGTAGCTTCCATCTGAAGCATCTGTGCCGTTGTAATAAACTGTTACGGTATCGTTATAATCCTGTGTCAGCACAAGTGGATCCGCAGCGGCGGCTGCAGCGAGGAAAACCAGAAGGACGGAGAGTGTAATACCAAAAAAACGTTTCATGATTTCATATCCCTTCATTTCAGGTAAGTATATCTGGCATTCAGCCAGGGCATGCCGTTATATGTATTATAGGCATCTGCATAAAGACGGTAGTACTTGCCGACTTCCCATTTTGTCTTCGTGTAGTTCTGGACAAGTACCGGCTGGGATTTTCCGTCGTCACTCGTATTGATAACAACCATCTGAGGCTTGTCAGATACGACGTACTGGACGATTCCTTTAACGACATATACCTGGTTTTTCTCAGCCCGAACCGCAATATTGCTGAGGAGTTCTGCATAACCATCCGCAGAAAGAGGCCAGGCTTTTACGGTATATATATCTGCAGGAGGAAGATAATAAACAACATGATCTACCTGGGAGGGTTTCTTGCCGGGGTAGGAAGCAATGATACTGATTGTGTTGTTTCCAATTTTATCAAAGATGGCATTGAAAGTGAATTTGCCGGTAGTATCCAGTTCGGTAATATTAAGATCTGAATAAGGAGTGATTACTTCCACATAGGCACCGGGCATGGTTGTGGCGGAAACACGCATAATCTGTTTATCCGTCGTTCCGTAAGTACCGACCGCAAGGTCCAGCGGAATATCCTGACGGGCACGATAGAAAACTACCGTAATCGTGTTGTCACGGCAGTACTGCGAACGCACGACAATGGTGAACGGATTGTCGCCGATCGGCTGAATTGTGGCATTATATACCATCTCTCCGCTGACGGAGGATACGGTGTCGCTGTAATCTTTGCCGTTTACAGTAACATGGGATCCGGCACGGACTTTGATTCTGATACTGGCCATTGTAGTGGAGACAGTTGTCCGCATACTGTCCGGCGATTCAAGCTCAATCGGGCTGAGAGGAATGGTGATTGTATAATGAACAGGATCCAGAGGTGTCTGCCGGCCGGAGGATGATTTCAGAAAGGGGGTCAGGGTGACTTCCATTGTTTCGTCGAGAGACCCCTCAAGATTGTCATACCAGAAATGATCAGGAACTTCAACTGTGGCGAATCCGTCACTGACAACATAACTGGCATGAAGTTCACGGATGTAGATTGTACTGCCTTCCGTACCGGGAATCAGAACGGTATGCGCAGAAAGATCATCCAGCAAACCGGCATTGACCACGACTCCTGGTGCGTTTTCTTTCACACCGGAGGACGGATTGATGAAATGGTTGATAACAAAATAACCGCCGACAGTCAGAAGCAAAGCAGCGAAAACAATTGTAACCGTAAAAAGGATTCTGTGCTTTTTTTTCGGATGAATATGCAACCGCCGCGGAAGAGTATCTCCGGAAGAACGCAGCGATTGCGGAACGATCGGATCGTAGGAACGAGATTCGACGAACGTTCCATTTTCATCCATAAAACGCACGCGGGAACGGAATTCTGATTCGCGTTTCGAACGAAGTCCGGATTCCGCAACCTGTCTGACAACAATGGTTTTCTGTATGGTGCTGCCGGAGGAAGCAGCTTCAGTTTCCTCGGCTGTCACAGCACGGCCGGAAGCAGAAACCTGTGACTCGCTCTGAAGCCGTTCCAGAAGTTTTGAGCCACGCTGTTTGCGTTCCTTCAGGTCATGCATTTCGTGGGCGAGCGCATCACGAGGTTCTGGTGTCTGATCTGTCTGACCGAATTCATCGGCGCGAAGGTAAGTTGTGGAGGTGCCGCCATCCTTCAAGGTGTCTTTCCAGGCAAATCGGGAAGCCTGGTCAATATTCAGCGGAGTACCGCACCGGATGCAGTGAGGCAGGGATGCACGGTTCCACAGACCGCATTCAGGGCATTTCATTGTGTTGTCCTCTCCAGTCAGTCATCTTCATCCATAACCATAAAGTCAACATCCCGGACGAGCGTGGTATGATCCAGGAATTCGTTATATTTTCTACGAACAGATGTCCAGTTGATTTCAAGCGCGGACATCTGTCCAAAAGTGATGGAACGAACATCTGCCTGCGGAGGTACACGGAATTCCTCGATGGTGCAGTCGCGAAGACTGTATGCCCAAGAAGCAGCGTCGGTCATATCCTTAAGCGTCATGTTGGTTTTGTCGTTATGCTGCATAATGCTGTTTGCCAGATCATTTGCCTGATCCAGTGTGAATGAACGACACTCATCGGCAAGCGCACTGAGCACATTCCGTACGCGCTGGGTACGCATGAAATCCGTATCGCCACGGCTGGATTTGCGGATTCTCATATACAGAAGTGCCGAGTGGCCTTTCATATGATAAGTTCCGACTTCAGCACGGTTGTTCAGGTGTACATCGTCGCCCGTCATCACCTCAAGCCGGTTATGCTCAAAACCATAGCTTCCTTTTTCTTTGGAGCCGTCAGCAAGAACGATCTGCAGGCCGCCGTTTCTCTCAAAAACAACAGAGGAACCGTTCGTGCCGGAGATTGTCGCGGATTCTTTTACCATGCCGTTTTCTGTCTGTGTAAAAAGAGAGAAGGGAATGGAAAAGTCCAGCATCTGATGATTTTTTGCATTGTAGTGAAGTTTCAGATAATCCTCTTTTTCCGGATCACCTTTGACAGCGTAATATCCATCCGCCTTGATAACAGTACGCTTTGGAACAGCAAAACGTGCGAGATATGCGATTTCATTACGGTTAAGATCGATATAAACGCCGTCAAGACTTTCCAGATCGATAATATCCTGGATCTGAGAGAAATTGAAGAGAATGTACTTTTCGATTTTGATTCCGAGGTGCTCGCTGATCAGCCTGCAAAGCGCTTCAGGGCCGTAATCGTTATACACATAATTGATCCGGCCGTAATACTGTTTTGTATCTGTTGTGTTCGGCTTAAGAATGGTAGCGTCGCGTACGATGGAAGCCAGCATGATCCGGCGGGCAGCGGTATCAAGCGTCAGAATGACGATTCCGTCGGTGTTGCCGAAGAAGTCGCGGCGATTGCCGTTCCCATCTGTCGGCGGTTCAATTCCGTCAGGACGGGGTCTGGATTTCCACTGATCAATACACAGAAGCAGATAATGATGCTGACCGAGGGAAGGCGCAGGAATCTCATCCCAGGGGACGATTTGAATTGTTTCAGGCAGTCTTTCCCTGGGAAGCGGTTTTTTTGCCCAGCTGTCGTCCTCCTCTTCTGCCATAACAGTACATGGAAACAGCAGAAAGAGAGTGAGAAGAAGGCAAAGGAATCTACGCAATTGAAAAACACTCCTTCCGTTCCGGTTCAACCGGAAATCGGCAATAAAGATCAAATTATTATACATTAAAATGTTTAAAAAAGGAAATCAGAAATTTGCTTTTTGCGGAATCGATGATATAATCTCAGCGCAACTGAAAGAACTGGAGCGGATTATGTATGGATTATGATGTGTTGGTAATCGGAGCGGGGCCTGGAGGTATTTTCACGACATATGAGCTGGTACGGCGCTCCCCGCATCCGCTGAAAGTCGGCGTATTTGAGCTTGGCAATCCGCTGGACCGGCGGAAATGCCCAATCGACGGCGAAAAAATCAAGAGTTGTATCCGCTGCAGAACGTGTTCGATCATGAGCGGGTTCGGCGGTGCCGGCGCTTTCTCGGATGGGAAATATAACATTACCAATGATTTTGGCGGAAGCCTTCATCAGCATGTCGGGAAAAGCAGAGCGCTCGAGCTGATGCGCTACGTTGATCAGATCAACCTGAAATACGGCGGTGAGGGAACCAAGCTGTATTCCACTGCGAACAGCGCCATCAAGCAGATGTGCCTGCAGCATGGACTTCACCTTCTGGACGCTCAGGTCCGCCATCTGGGTACCGATATCAATTATGTCGTGCTTGAAAATCTTTACAATGATCTGAAAAGCAAGGCTGATTTCTTCTTTGACACACCTGTGGCGTCAGTTGAACGGCTGACAGACGGTTACCGAATTATAACAGGGAACGGTCGGTCCGTTACAGCTTCTACCTGTGTCATTTCCGTGGGACGCAGCGGCAGCAAATGGATGGAAGGCGTCTGCAGGGACATGGGGATCCCCACAAAGAGCAACAGGGTGGATATCGGCGTACGCGTGGAACTGCCAGCCAAGATTTTTCAGCATTTGACGGATGAACTCTACGAAAGCAAAATCGTGTACCGGACAGCGAAGTTCGAAGACCTGGTACGGACTTTCTGCATGAATCCCCACGGGGCTGTTGTCAGCGAAAATACGAACGGCATTGTTACGGTCAACGGCCACAGCTTTGAAGATCCTGCGCGACACACGGAGAACACCAATTTCGCTCTTCTTGTAAGCAAACACTTTTCTGAACCGTTCAAGGATTCAAATGGTTACGGCGAATCCATCGCGAGACTCAGCAACATGCTGGGCGGCGGAGTAATCGTACAGCGCTTCGGCGATCTGGTCCGCGGGAGAAGGAGCACATCAGGTCGTATCGCAGACTCCTTTGTAACGCCGACACTGGCTGCGACGCCCGGCGACCTGAGCCTCGTGATTCCCAAACGGATACTTGATGGAATTATTGAGATGATTTATGCACTGGACAAAATAGCTCCCGGCACTGCAAACGACGATACGCTGCTGTACGGTGTGGAAGTCAAATTCTACAATATGGAAGTTGAACTGGACGAAAACCTTGAGACGCAGTATCCGGGACTGTATATAATCGGGGACGGAAGCGGCGTAACACATAGCCTGAGCCACGCCAGCGCAAGCGGTGTTCATGTCGCAAGATGTATTCTGGAATCTGTCAGCAATTCGTAATCAGTTTTTTTTCAAAAGGCCAGGCGTCTGTTTTTCCGCAGCAGAGGGACCATATGCGCCAGGCTGCCAAGTCCGCCGGGGAAGCGTTTTTAAGCCATTTTGCGACGGTCAACACCTGAACGGACCTACTCTTCCAGGAACCTGTCAAAGACGGGTTCTTTTTCATTGCCAGGAGAAGTGCCCGGTACGGAAGCGGCTCTTCTTCAATGTCTTTTTTCGTGATATCCAGAAGGGCATATGCGCACAGACGGCTGATCCGCGCAGAAGCATAGCGGCGGGAAGTGAGCCGGAGGATCAGATCATCCCGTGAGGAAGCATGAACGGCAGATTTAAGAAGTGATGCATTCAGTCCTTCGGCACAGTCAGGAAGAGCAGCAACTTCCTCAGGACACAATGAACGCAGCTTTTCCAGGAGAAGGATATCCAGTTTACGCAGATCCGGAATTGTTCCGGAAAGGAAATCAGAACGGACGATTTGCCTGGAGAAAGGAGGAAGAGCAGTGAGCGCGTCTGCCCAGTCGCCGCGCCGAAGCGCTTCAGCAACGGAGGAAGCAGAAGGAGCATCCGGGAAAACACGGTCCGAAACATATCCGCCGGTTCGCGGAATCACGACCGGGATCAGATGTGACGAAAGTCTACGGATGGCGCGAAGATAGGAAACAGCCAGAATATTGTTCGGATGCCGAAGCAACGCGCCGGCTTCAGGGTTACAGGCTCTTGCCGCACTGGTAACCGCAGCCGGATAACCGGCGCCGTCCGCAAGCGCAGCATGAAGGGTCTCCTGAAACATGGAAGGGGGATCTTCAAGCAGGTCGGCAGTTGTTTGAAGCAGAAAAAGATCGGCGGTTTCAGCACCGAAGGAAATATGGGTGGCACCCAGCGAGGATAAAAGAGAGACTGCACCAAGTGCGTAGTGCTCTGCGTCCCGCAGGGTCCACAAAACAGGAAGGGAGAAAACTGCGTCCACTCCGGCGGCAACGGCGCATTCCGCACGGGCAAAAGGAGAGAGCAGCGAAAGGGTTCCACGCTGACGGAACGGTCCGGAGATCACGGCCAGCACAGCAGAAGGGGAAACAGCGGAAACAGATGAGCGAAGATGATGCAGATGTCCGTTGTGAAAAGGATCATATTCAGCAACAATACCGAGGACTGACATCGGGACGCCTCCCTTTCCGTCAAGATGAACTGCATGATAAAACAGGGCATATAAAAAGTTTAGCATGCTGCGGTAAGATTTTCAATGAATCGGCTTTTCATTCATGATGAAAAAGAGTATAATAAATAACACTTTTGAAGACAAAGGAGATTTGCACATGAAAATTCTGGTTGTCAATGCGGGTTCATCTTCACTGAAATATCAGCTGATCGATATGGACGGCGAAAAGGAACTGGCAAAAGGCCTTGTGGAACGGATCGGAATAGAAGGAAGCCGCCTTAAACACAGCGCCGGGGACAAGAAAACAGAAATCACACAGAAGATTCCGGATCACGAAGCCGCCGCGCAGCTGATGCTGAAGATCCTGCAGGATCCCGAATTCGGTGTAATCAAGAGCACTGATGAAATCGGTGCAGTCGGACACAGAGTTCTCCACGGCGGCAGCGCTTTTACCGCTTCTGTCATTGTTAACGATGCTGCAAAGCAGGCCATTCGTGACTGCTTCCCGCTGGGACCCCTGCACAACCCTGCCAATCTGATGGGTATTGAAGCCTGCGAAAAAGTTATGAAAGGCACTCCGCAGGTCGCCGTGTTTGATACAGCCTTCCATCAGACGATGCCGCCGAAGGCATATATGTATGGCGTTCCGAAAATGTACGAGGAAAAGCTGCATGTTCGCCGTTACGGTTTTCACGGCACCAGTCACCGCTATGTAAGCCGGCGGGTTTGTGAATTTCTTGGAATCAGCCCCGAAGGAAAAAGGATTATTATCTGTCATCTTGGCAACGGATCCAGCCTGAGCGCCGTGAAGGACGGTAAATGCCAGGATACTTCCATGGGTCTGACGCCTCTGGAAGGACTCCTGATGGGCACCCGCTGCGGAAGCTGCGATCCTGCTGTGGTGCAGTTCATTGCAAACAATCCCCTGAATGACGACGGGACCCCTGTCGGCCATCCGATCAGCGTTGATGAAGTGCTTACAATGATGAACAAGAAGAGCGGACTTCTCGGTATCAGCGGCAAGAGCAGCGACTGCCGGGATATCGACAGCCTTGCCGAAGCGGGCGATGAGAATGCTATTCTTGCGCAGGACATGCTGGTTTACGGAATTAAAAAATATATCGGCGCTTACGCCGCGGCAATGGGCGGCGTGGATATTATCGTATTTACAGCAGGTATCGGTGAAAACAACGCTGATCTGCGTGCCCGTGTTATTGAAGGAATGGAATTCATGGGAGCGAAGATTGATCCGGAGAAGAACAAGACGCGCAGCGAATCGGTGATCTCGGCTGACGACAGCAAAGTGACTGTCTGTGTAATTCCCACAAACGAGGAAATCATGATCGCCCGGGACACCCTCGATCTTGTCACCACGGGAAAGGTCCGGGACAACTGATAAACGGCTGAAAATGTTGTTGACAAACGGTTTTGAAACAATTATAATGACAAACGGTCACTTTTGAGGTGAGGACATGAAGCTTGATGTATCGGATGCTTTATCCCATCCCGGCCAGGAGTACCGTTTCTCCGGAACGCAGGCCATTGCGGATCAGGAGATTTCCGGCGACATCGTCCGTCTGGATGATTGTCTGACGGAAGGATGCTTTATGGCGGATGAAGACGGGAATATCGCAGTGAAAGGCAAGCTCAGGACTGTTGCCCACGCCCCGTGCGCCAATTGTCTCGCTGAAGCACAGGCCGAAGTTGAAAATGACTTCGATGAAGTGTTTCAGAGGAACGGCGATCCCGAGGATGATGAAATCTTTGCCTACGAAGGGCATGAGGTTTTCCTGGACAAACTGGTTATGTCATACGCCGTCATGGCTCTGCCAATCCGTTTTCTTTGCAGAGAGGATTGCCCGGGCTTTGAATACAGGGACCCGGATGCAGCCCCCGGCGAACCCGGAATACAATATCCGTTCACTGGTTTGCTGCAATTGCTCGATAACAATGAGGAGGTGTGAATCATGGCTGTTCCGAAGGGGAAAATTTCAAAGGCTCGCAAACACAGCCGCCGCGCCAACTGGAAGCTGGCTCTGCCGGGGATCAGTGAATGTCCTCAGTGCCATCAGATGAAGCTGGCTCATCGCGTGTGCAAGAATTGCGGTTATTACAAGGGCGTCCAGGTCGTCAATATGGACGAAGAAAAGAACGCCTGATTGACGACTGCTTTTTTACAACGGGACTTTTTGCAGCTCCGCCCTTCAGGGTCGGAGCTGTTTGCGTACAAATAAGGAGGTTTTGCCATGGAAAAGAAAATGACCGGCGCCGATATGGAAACCCGCTTTAATCCGCAGGCCATCGAGGCGGACCTGTACAAGGCATGGGAAGAGGGCGGCGCGTTTATTGCGCACCGCGTGGAAGGCAAAAAGCCCTTTACGATCGTCATGCCTCCGCCCAATATAACAGGTCAGCTGCACATGGGCCACGCCATGGACTGCATCCTGCAGGACGCTCCGATACGTTACCATCGGATGAAAGGGGATCCCACCCTGTGGCTGCCGGGTACGGATCATGCTGCGATTGCAACAGAAGTAAAGATCGTGGAAGCCATGAGTAAGGAAGGCCTAACCAAGGAAAGCCTGGGCCGTGAAGCGTTCCTGGAGCGTGCCTGGAACTGGAAAAAGGAATACGGCGGACGCATCGTGCACCAGCAGCGGAAAATGGGCATTTCCTGCGACTGGAGCCGGGAACGCTTTACCATGGACGAAGGCTGCAGCAAGGCAGTGCGCGAAGTGTTCGTACGTCTGTATGAAAAGGGCCTGATTTACCGCGGCAACCGGATGATCAACTGGTGCCCTGCCTGCCGGAGTGCAATCAGCGACGCTGAAGTGGTTTATAAGGATCAGGCGAGTCACCTGTGGCATATCAGGTATCCCGGGGCAGACGGCGGAGAAGGCGTCGTGGTTGCAACCACGCGGCCGGAAACCATGCTCGGCGATACCGGTGTGGCTGTGAATCCCGCGGATGAACGCTATACGGAACTCGTTGGAAAAAAAGTGATTCTCCCCATCATGAACAAGGAAATTCCAGTGGTGGCGGATGAATATGTTGAAATGGATTTCGGAACCGGCGCGGTGAAGATGACGCCGGCTCATGACCCGAACGACTTCGAGGTTGCGCAGCGGCATAATCTTGAGATCATCACAGTAACCAACGATGACGGCACCATGAACGAAAACGCCGGGCGTTTTGCCGGAATGGATCCGTTGGAATGCCGGAAAGCCGTGGTGGAAGAGCTTGATAAGCTGGGCCTGCTGGTCAAGGTGGAAGACTACAGCCACAACGTAGGCTTCTGCTACCGTCACGGGGACACTCCGGTGGAACCCCGGCTCAGTGAGCAGTGGTTTGTTTCGATGAAAACGCTGGCAGAGCCCGCAATAGCCGCCGTGCGGGAAGGAAAGACGAAGTTTGTCCCTGAACGATTCAGCAAACAGTATTATAACTGGATGGAAAATATCCGTGACTGGTGCATCAGCCGGCAGCTGTGGTGGGGCCATCGGATTCCCGTGTGGTATTGCGACAGCTGCGGTGAAATGACCGTTTCCCGCGAGGATCCGGAATGCTGTCCGAAATGCAGCGGAAAGCTTCGTCAGGACGAGGACGTGCTGGACACCTGGTTCTCTTCCGCCCTGTGGCCCTTCTCCACGCTGGGATGGCCAGAGCAGACGGAGGATCTGAAGTATTTCTATCCCACCAGCATGCTCGTAACAGGTTACGATATCATTACTTTCTGGGTATCCCGGATGATTACGAGCGGTATCGAACAGATGGGTGAGACACCTTTCGAGACTGTACTGATTCACGGTCTGGTTCGTGACGAACTGGGACGGAAAATGTCAAAATCCCTGGGCAACGGGGTGGATCCGCTTGAGGTCGTTGAGGAATATGGCGCGGATGCGCTGCGGTTCAGCCTGGTGATGGGCGTAAGCCCCGGAAATGACACACGCTACAGCCGTGAAAAGGTGGAAGCTGCCAGGAATTTTGCGAACAAGGTGTGGAACGCAAGCCGATTCGTGCTGATGAACGTGAACGAACGGACCGGTTTTGCCCCTGCGAAACTCGAAACAGCTGACAAGTGGATTCTGTCCCGCCTGCAGGAAGCGATCCGGGATGTGTCCGATCATATGGAGGACGGAGATTTCGGGCTGGCCGCGACGAAAATATATGATTTCGCCTGGAGCGAATTCTGCGACTGGTATATCGAACTGAGCAAGAGCCGTCTTCTCGGGGAAAACGGCGAGAGCAAGGACACCGTGAAAGCAGTGCTCCTCTATGTCCTGGAGAACCTGCTGAAGCTGCTGCATCCGTTTATGCCGTTCCTGACAGAACAAGTGTACAAATACCTGCCGGATACAGAGGGTTTCCTGATGCTGCAAAAATGGCCGGAATACAGAGAAGACTTCTGCTTCAGTGACGACGAGCAGAAGATGCAGGGCATCATGGAAATTATCCGAACGATCCGGAATCTGCGAAGTGAAATGAATGTTTCTCCTTCAAAACGGACCCGGCTGATGCTCCTTGCAGCAGATGGATGGAAAGACACGCTCTCTGGCGGGGACGGATATTTCCGGAAGCTGGCAGGCGCTTTTGAAACCGTAATGCTGAATGACCGGAATGAAGTGAAGGAGAAGACAGTTTCCGCTGTCACTGCAGCAGGCGAGCTGTTCATCCCGCTGGGGGACCTTGTCGACTTTGAAAAGGAAATCGCAAGACTCGGGAAAGAATATGATAATCTGCAGAAAGAAATCAACCGATCCAGGGGTATGCTGAACAACCATGGCTTTATTGCAAAAGCACCGGCTCAGCTTGTACAGCAGGAAAGAGACAAACTGGAAGCGGCGGAAACAAAGATCAAGGCCATTGAGAACCGCATCGCTGAACTGAAGGAGAATATCTGAGGTGTTCAGGAGTAAAACAGATGAATTTTCAACATGAACCGGTGCTGCTGCAGGAGGTTCTGGAGTGGATGAACGTCCGGAAGAACGGCGTATACTGCGACGGAACCCTCGGCGGCGGAGGCCACAGCGAAGCGATTCTGAAGGCATCCGAAGGGACGGCTTCGCTGTACGGCATTGACCGGGACGAAACTGCTATTGCAGCCGCTTCCGAACGTCTGAAAAATTACCCCGGATTTCACGCAATCCATGGAAATTTCCATAACGGAAAGAAACTGCTGCAGGAAGCAAAAGCCGGTCAGCTGGATGGGATATTGCTGGATCTCGGTGTTTCAAGCCCGCAGCTGGATACGCCGGAACGCGGCTTCAGCTATCATACCGACGCGCCGCTGGATATGCGGATGGACAGAAACAGGGGAATGACCGCCGCTGATTTTCTGAATTCAGCACCTGAAAAGGAAATCATCCGTGTGCTGCGGGACTGGGGCGAGGAGAAATGGGCTGCGAGGATTGCGGCTATCATCTGTGAACACCGGCGCATAAAACCGCTGGAAACAACTTTTGATCTCGTAAAAGCAGTGGATGCCGCAATACCGAAAGCGGTTCGGCGGAAAGATGACGGACACCCGGCGCGAAGGACCTTCCAGGCTGTCCGGATTGAAGTGAATGATGAACTGGCACCGCTGGAGCAGGCCATCCGTGATTTTACCGACTGTCTGAAACCTGGCGGACGCTTCTGCATCATTACTTTTCATTCTCTGGAAGACCGCATTGTCAAGAAGTGCTTCAGATCGCTGGAGAATCCGTGTATCTGCCCGCCCAAAGCACCGATCTGCACCTGCGGACGAAAACCCCTGCTGAAAGTTATGGCAGGAGGTGTAATCATACCGTCGGAGGAAGCGATGATACGGAATCCGAGATCCAGAAGCGCAAAACTCCGCGTAGCCGAGAAACTCAGGGAGGATTGACAAATGGCAATTCTGTATGTAGTGGCTACGCCGATCGGCAATCTTCAGGATCTTTCACCCAGGGCTGTGGAAACCTTGAAAAATGCCGGACTGATTATTGCTGAAGATACACGCGTTACCATGAAACTCTGCCAGGTATTCGGTTTCCATGCGCCGCTAGTCAGCTGCCACCGACATAACGAGGGAAACAAGGCAGAAATACTTGCGGAAAGAATCC
>CAMJTZ010000019.1 GCA_946408865.1 uncultured Clostridia bacterium | reverse complement strand
ATCACGATGGTGTTGTTGATGGAGTAACCGACGATGGTCAGGGCGGCGGCGATGAACGAGGAGTTCATCTGGATCACGCTGCGGAAGATGACCATGAAGGAGAGCATCATCAGCACATCGTGCAGGAGACCGAACACGGCGGAAAGACCGGAGTTGAAGTCAAACCGGATCGCGATGTAGATCAGCATCAGCACGGCGGCGAGCAGCACGGAAACGATCGCGTTCTTGACGAGCGTCGCACCGGCCACGGGGCCGACGTAGTTCACGTCGCCGATGGAAACGGCGTCTGGATAATCTGCCTTCACAGCGGCTTCGAAATCGGCCTGGACCTTCTGGATATCGTCCTTGGCGACGTCCTTGATGCGGACGTTGATCTCATTGCCGGAGGCACCCTGAACGGTGACGGTGTAGCTTCCGACGCCCATATCGGTCAGGACGTCTTCGATATCAGCCTTCTGCGCGGCAGTCTTCAGGTCGTACTGCATGGAAAGGCCGCCCTCGAAGTCGATACCCATATTGATTCCCCGGCCGCAGAGAGTCAGCACCAGGGCAACCACAAAGATCGCTGCGGAAATGATGAGGCAGATTTTGGAACGATTCTTAATCATTATTCCTCAACCTCCTTTCCGGCTTTCACTTTCGTATAGAGGTTAATACCGGTCGCGCCCGCGTTCACGAAGCGGTTCATGAGGAACCGGGTGATCAGGATCGCGGAGAACATGGAGACCAGCACGCCCAGCAGCAGGGTTTTGGCGAAGCCCTGGATGGAACCGGTGCCGAAGATCAGCAGCACGATGGCGGCGATCAGGGTGGTCACGTTGGCATCCAGCACGGCGGACATGGCGTTTTTGAAGCCGGCCCGCACAGAGGCCTTGGCGCTGCGGCCTTTGCGCGCTTCCTCATTGAAGCGCTCGAAGATGATGACGTTGGCGTCGACCGCCATACCGATACCGAGCACCACGCCCGCCAGGCCCGGCAGGGTCAGCTGGATGTGGAACAGGGCGATCAGCAGGAAGAGGAGAATGATATACAGCGTCAGCGCCCAGGAGGCGATGAGGCCGTTGAGCCGGTAGCGGAAGATCATCAGCAGCATGATCAGGGCGATGCCGATGAGCGCGGCTTTGACGGAAGAGGACAGGGCATCCTGGCCCAGGGTGGCGGAAACCTTGTCGACCTTTTGCTGCGTCAGCTCCAGGGGCAGGGCGCCGGACTGGATCTGGGCGGCGGTGGTCAGCGCGCCTTCCTGCGTGTAGCTGCCGGAAATCAGGCCGCTGCCGTCGGTGATGGCTTCGTTGACCCGGGCGTCAACCAGGACTTCGTCGTCCAGGGTGATCTTGATGGACTTGCCGATGTTTTTGGCGGTGGCGTCGGCAAACAGCTCGCGGCCTTTGTCGGTCAGGTTGAAGCTGATCTGATGCTTGCCGTCGAGATAGACATAGCTGGCGGTCTTGACCTGATCGCCTTTCATGATGACGTTGCCTTCCGGATCGAGGAACTTCATTTCGGCGGTCTTGCCGATGAGGTCCAGAACGGTATCGTCCTGCACATCCGGGATTTCAACACGGATACCGTCCACGCCGATGCGCTGGACATTGGCTTCGTTGTAGCCCTTGTCGCTCAGGCGCTGGCGGATAATCTGCATGGTGCCTTCGACCAGGTCGTCAAAATTCGCTTCGGAACCTTCCGGAGCCTTGCCGGAATATTCCACATACATACCGCCCCGCAGGTCAAGACCCAGAGGCAGGGATTCAGGCCAGTTCTCAGCGTTCGTTGTCGGCAGCCAGGAGAGCACCTTGTACAGCCCGCGGGGCGGGATGCTCATTCCCGTCAGCCCGATCCAGCCCAGCAGGATCGTGACAACGAGCACGACGCACAGCGCTACGACGGCACCGGTTTTCCCGCCGGAACGCTTCTTGTTGGATTTCATGACGATCGTTTCCTCCTTCGAAACACAGATAGAACCATTATAGTCACGGGGCGGAGTTTCGTCAATAGAAATCCAAAGCCGCCGGGGGTTTCCGGCGGCTTCGGTATCGGGTGCGGAGAAGGGTGAAAATCAGTTCAGGTAGATTCCGGGGAAGAGCATGTTGACGCCGATCACCTGGGCGCCGAAATCGTTCATCAGTTTCTGCTGCGGGAGGCTCCGGCTCATGATCCGCGTGGTCACACGGGCGACGCCTTCCGCGGCCATGATGGCCATCATCCGGTGCAGAAGCGCCCGGCCCATGCCCTGATTCCGGCTGCCGGGCTCGATATAAATGGCGACCAGCTCGCAGTCGCTGCCCTGGCCGGCCATGATGACCTCGCCGATGAGGACTGCGTTGCGGTAGAGACCGAGAGTCATGAAATGGGGCATCCGCATCAGCGACTGGAGGTAATTGAGATCGACGAAGGTGATCTCATTCATCTGGAGACGGTAAATCAGGCTGTTCTGCTCATCCCAGGTGTTCAGCGGGGTGGGAGCGACGGTGCAGCTCATGGGGATGCGCCCGTCGCCGAAGGGGATGGACAGCTGCAGAATATCGTCCGTCTCGTCGCAGTCAAAGCCGTTATGCAGGTAGAAATCCTTCATCTGGGTATCCGCCGGGGAAATATTGGTATACAGGCGGGCCCGGAGGGTCGGGTTCACATTCTGGAGGACACGGGCCCGGGCCACCAGCGCACCGAAAAGAAGATAACGCGAAGCCGGATCCCCGTCCAGGGAGAAATACAGGTTGACAGGACAGTCCGGATAAAGCCCGGGCTGGTACTGGTAAAGGATAAAGCCGTAACCGGTCTGGGCTCCGAGATCGTCCACCGCGTAGAAGACGTCTTCCGGATTGAGACCGTTTACCGGCTGGGCGGGATGAACTATTGTCATGGTCAGGTCCTTTCAGATTCACGATTCGGAATTTAACGGGCGGCGGATTGCAGAAACCACCGGCCGCGGGAAACGGATGCCGGTACCCCGCGAGGCACTTACAGATTATAACGGGAACAGGGCACGGTGTCAAAATGCTTGCCATGGACGGAAAATACTGATAAAATAGTACTGTTCCGGATTTATCCGGAAAAAGCGGAGAACCGCAGGTTTCCCACTCAAAGGAGGAAGACAGATGGCACAGAATCCTGTGTTTACAATCAAAATGCGCAACGGAAAGGAAATGAAAGGCGAGCTGTATCCGGAAGCGGCGCCGCAGTCCGTCGGCAACTTTGTTGCCCTGGCCAACAGCGGCTTCTACGACGGGCTCATTTTTCACCGGGTGATACCGGGCTTTATGATCCAGGGCGGAGATCCCCGGGGCATGGGCATCGGCGGCCCCGGCTACTGCATCAAAGGTGAATTCGCGGCCAACGGCATCGACAACCCTCTGAAGCATACCTACGGCGTGCTGAGCATGGCCCGGAGCATGATGAACGACTCGGCCGGAAGTCAGTTCTTCATCATGACGAGCGACAGCCCCCACCTCGACGGGCAGTACGCGGCCTTCGGCAAGGTGCTCGAAGGAATGGAAACGGCAGAGGAAATTGTCAAAACGCCCCGGGACGCTTCGGACAAGCCCCTGGAACCGCAGGTAATGGAATCTGTGCGGGTGGATACGTTCGGACAGATTTATCCTTTTGAACAGATCTGACAGGTGGATGAAAGCGCGGAAGGGGAAAACTCCTTCCGCGCTTTTCTGCAAGGAGAAGAAACATGGAAAAGCAGAAAATTACGGTAACGGTGGCCGGGAAACCCTATACGCTGGTTTCCTCCGATCCGCCGGAGCACGTGAAGCGGGTGGCGGCCTATGTGGACCGGACGCTGAGCGAAACAGCCGCGGCGACCAAGCTGCCGTCCGCGCAGACGGCGGTGCTGACCTGCTTCCGGATGGCGGAGGAGCTGCTGAAGGCGCAGGATGAAAACCGCATCCTGCTGCAGCGGCTGGAGGCGGCCGAGAAAAAGAACTGAGCGGAACGGGAAAAGGAGAAAGGCGATGGAGAATCTGGCACCGGCCGGAAACCGTGAAGCGCTTGAGCGGGCGGACGCTGCCGGCGCGGATGCGGT
The DNA here is from genome assembly GCA_946408865.1 of uncultured Clostridia bacterium. Next base: position 16,006 of record CAMJTZ010000019.1, on the reverse strand, counting down.
CTATCTCGGCTACGCGGCGTTCAGCGCGCGGGCAGGCGCCGGCAATTTTGACCGGCAGGGGCTGGAGGACGCCGTACGCTACGCGCACGCGCGGCATATGCGCGTGCATGTGACGCTGAACACCCTGGTCAAGGACCGGGAGCTTGACGAAGTGGCGGATGTGATCCGGCTGCTGCGCGAAGTCCGGGCGGACGCGGTGCTGGTGCAGGACCTGGGAATTTTCCGGATGATCCGGAGCCTTTGTCCGGGGCTGACCGTTCACGCGAGCACCCAGATGGCGATTCACAACCGGACCGGCGCGGCATGGTGCCGGGATCAGGGTATGGGCCGGGTGGTGCTGGCCCGGGAATGCTCCCTTGAAGAGATCCGCAAATGCGCGGATACCGGGATCGAAATCGAGGTATTCGGCCACGGCGCGCAGTGCGTCGCGGTCAGCGGGGAATGCCTGTTCTCCAGCATGGTAGGGGAACGGAGCGGCAACCGGGGACGGTGCGCGCAGCCCTGCCGGAAGGAATACATCTACCGGGGACGCCGCGGCGCGTGGCTGAGCCCGCGGGACGTATGCCTGCGGGACGATCTGCCGGCGCTGCAGGACGCCGGCGTCGCCTCCGTGAAGCTGGAGGGAAGAGCCAAAAGACCGGAATACGCGGCCGTCGTGGCGGCAGAATACCGCAGGGGTCTGGACAGCCTGCGGGACGGGGCGTTCCGGAAAGCAGACCGGGAAGCGAAGGAAGCGCTGGAGCAGATTTTCAACCGGGGCGGATTCATGAAGGGATACGCCTTCGGATGCGAGGACGCCGGGGTGATCTGGCCGGAGAGGGCCGGCCACTGCGGCGTGGCGATCGGCCGGGTGGAACAGGCGGACAGCCGGTTTGCCCGGATACGGCTGAGCCGGGATCTGGCGGACGGGGACGAACTCGAAATCCGCGGACGGCGGGGGAGCGCCGGACTGATCTACGCCGGGAAGGATACGCCTGCCGGCGGAACCGCGCTGGTGCGCCTCCGGGAAGGAATGAAGGCCGAAGCCGGGGACGAAGCGGCCCGGCTGAGCAGTGCTGCGCAGATCCGGAAAGCGGCGCAGATGCCCTGCAGGCGCGTGCGCGCGGACCTGTTTCTGCGGGCTGTCGCGGGGGAGGCGCTGACGCTGCGCGCGACGGACGGGGAAAACGAGGTAACGGTCCGGGGCGAACCCGTGGCGGAAGCGCGGACGCGCCCGGCGCAGGCCGAAGAGCTGAAACGCAGCCTGAGCAGGACCGGGGAGACGATGTTTGACCCGGGAACCATCGGGATCGAGACGGAGAACGCCTTTGTCCCCGTATCAGAGATCAACCGGATCCGGCGGGAAGCCCTGGACGCGCTGGAACAGAAACGGACGGAAGCCTTCGCGCCGGACTGCGGCGTGGAAGGAAGTGTTCCGGCGACGGAACTGCCGGGCGGCGGACTGCCGCCGATGGCGCTGGTCCGGACGGAGGAACAGGCGGAACGCGCCCGGGCGCGCGGATTCCGGATTATCCGGGATCCGGAGGACTGGCGGGAGGAAGCGCTGGAAAAACTGCTGGCCGGAATGCCGGCGGGGGAATGGCTGCAGCTGCCGCGGGTCTGCACGGAGGATACGCTGCAGATGATCCGGAGGCTGACGGTGAAATACCGGGAGAAACTGGGCGGCGTCGTGCTCGGAACCGTTGGCCAGCTGGGCGCGGAATGGCCGGTTTCCTTCGGCGCGGGCAGCGGGGTTCCGGTAATGAACCGGCAGGCTGCCGCTTTTCTGCTGGAAGCCGGCTGTGCGTTTGTGACGGCCTCCCCGGAACTGACGGGGAAGGAACTGGAAGAGCTGCTGGCCGGGGATCCGCCGGTCGCCGTAACGGTTTTCGGACGGACGCAGCTGATGCTCCTGCATCACTGTCCGGCCCGGACGGCCCTGGGATATACGGACGGACACCGGGAATGCCGGATGTGCGACGCGTGCCATCCGGACGCGCTGGCAGGAAACGTGCTGGAAGATACGATGGGACACCGCTTTCCGCTGCTGCGGCAGCGGCTGCCGGAAGGCTGCCGGATCCGCCTGATGAACGGACTGCCGACGGAATGGACCGACCGGAAGGGGATCCGTTTTCCGCTGATTGAGATGACGACGGAGGACGGAGAGGAAACGGAGCGGGTGCTCGACGCCCTGGAAAAGGGGACGAAGACCGGGATGGAAGCAACCGGCGGACACTGGAACAGGCCGGTGGAATAACGGCCGGCAGAGAGGACAGACGGAGACGGAATATGATCAGTGAGAGAACGATGCGGGTGCTGGAGTTTACCCGGATCCGGGAACTGCTGGCGGAAGGCGCGCTGACGGAAGCGGGCGCCGCGAAATGCCGTGAGCTGACGCCGGCGGACGACCTGGCTTCCGCCGCAGCCGCTCAGGCGGAAACGGAAGAGGCGACGGTGATCCTGCAGTATATCGGCGGGCATCCGTTGATCTCCTTCCCGGACGTGCGTCCGTCGCTGGGTGTTTGCGACAAGGGCGGAACGCTGAGCGCCGGCATGCTGCTGAGCGTGGCGGAAATGCTCCGGGCGGCACGCGCCGCGCGGGATGCGCTGGTGACGGACCGGGAGAACACCCCCATTCTGCGGGCAAAGGCGGAAGGACTGTTTGTCGCGCGGAACCTGGAAAAGGATATTACGGACGCGATCCTGTCGGAGGACGAAATCGCCGACCGGGCGTCGAGCGAACTGATGAACATCCGGCGGCACCTGCGGGGTGCCCAGGACCGGATCAAGGAAAAACTGAACCAGATGATTCACTCCGCGTCGATGCAGAAATACCTGCAGGATCCGATCATTACGATGCGCGGAGACCGTTATGTGCTGCCGGTCAAGGCAGAGTACCGGGGGAACGTCCCGGGACTCGTACACGACCAGTCTTCCAGCGGCGCGACCCTGTTCATCGAACCGATGGCCGCGGTCGAGATGGGGAACGAGCTGAAGCAGTGGGAAATGAAGGAACAGCAGGAGATCGCCCGGATCCTCGCGGCGCTGAGCGCGGAGATCGCGCCGTACGCGAAGAGCATGAGCGAGACGGTGGAACTGCTGGCGGAGCTGGATTTCATCTTCGCCAAGGGACTGCTGAGCCGGCGGTTCGTATGCGTCCAGCCGAAACTGAACCGGGACGGGTATCTGCATATCATCCGCGGGCGGCATCCGCTGATCGATCCGGAGAAGGTGGTGCCGGAAACAGTCTGGCTCGGCAAGGAGTTTACGACGCTCGTGGTTACCGGACCGAACACGGGCGGCAAGACCGTAACGCTGAAGACGGTCGGATTGTTCACCCTGATGGCGCAGGCGGGCCTGCAGGTGCCGGCGGACATGGGAACGGAGCTGGCCGTGTTTGAACAGGTATTCGCCGATATCGGGGACGAGCAGAGCATCGAACAGAGCCTGTCCACCTTCAGCGGCCATATGACCAATATCGTTACGATCATGCGGGAGGTTACGCCGCGGGACCTGGTCCTGTTCGACGAACTGGGCGCGGGGACCGATCCGACGGAAGGCGCGGCGCTGGCGCAGAGCATCCTGACGCGCCTGCTGCACATCGGCGTGCGGACGATGGCGACCACGCATTACAGTGAACTGAAGATTTTCGCGCTGACGACAAAGGGCGTGGAGAACGCCTCCGTTGAATTCGACGTGGAAACGCTGCGACCCACATACCGGCTGTCCATCGGCGTGCCGGGGAAGAGCAACGCGTTTGAAATCAGCCGGCGCCTGGGACTGCCGGAAAATCTGATCGACGCGGCAAAGGAGCTCCTGAGCGGAGATACGGTCCGCTTTGAGGACGTGATTGCCAACGCGGAATACCACCGGCAGGTGGCGGAGCGGGAGCGGCAGATCGCCCAGGAAGCAGGAAAGGAAACGATCCGGCTGCGGGATGAAGCGGAAAAGCTGCGAAAGGAAATGGAATCCAGGCGGGAACAGACGCTGCGGAAAACGCGCGAGGAAGCAAAGCGGATTCTTGAGCAGGCGCGGCGCGAGAGCGAAACCGTGATTTCCGAACTCAGGAAGATGAAGAAAAACGCCGCGGGAGACGGATCTGCTGCGGAGCTGCGGCGGAGGCTGGAGCACGGGATCGACGACCTGTCCGAAGGACTGCGCCAGGAAACGCAGGAGGACAGCGAGGCGCCGAAGACCGTGAAGCCGGGCGACCGGGTGCGGATCCTGACGCTTGGCGCGGAGGGAACGGTGCTGGCGGCACCGGATGACCGGGGAGAGGTTTCCCTGCAGGCAGGCGCGATGAAGTTCAAGGCGCCCCTGGCCCAGCTGCGGATGATCCAGGCGGCGAAAGCGCCGGAGAAAAGCACGGTGCGGGCCAAAACCGGCATGATGAGCCGGACGGTGAAACAGGAATGCGACGTTCGCGGGATGAACCTGGAGGAAGCACTGAGCGCCGTCGGACAGTATCTTGACGAAGCGGTACTGGCCGGGCTGAACGAAGTATACATCATTCACGGCAAGGGAACCGGCATCCTGCGCGCAGGCATTCAGCAGGACCTGCGGAAGAACAAACATGTGAAGAGTTTCCGCCGGGGAATGTACGGGGAAGGCGAGGACGGCGTGACCGTGGTGACCCTGCGCTGACGGAGCCGGCTGCGGCCGGGAATGAAACTGTATGACGGAGGCCTGTTATATATGAAGGATAAGCCGAATATCCTGGTGGTGGACGATGATCCGAATATCAGCCGGCTGGAGCAGCTGTACCTGGAAGCGGAGAATTTCGAGGTGCGGGTTGCGGACCGCGGAGACACGGCGCTGGAGGAATTCCGCCGGCTGCCGCCGGACCTGATCCTGCTGGACGTGATGCTCCCCGGAATGGACGGATACCAGGTGCTGAAGGCGGTGCGCAAGAGCGGCAATATCCCGGTCATCATGGTGACCGCCCGCGGGGAGACCTTCGATAAGGTGCTGTGCCTGGAACTCGGAGCGGACGACTACATTACCAAACCGTTTGACGGGAAGGAAATGGCGGCCCGGGTCAAGGCGGTTCTCCGCCGCGCGCAGGGAACGGAGGACGACAAGCAGGCGGACGTTTCCTGGCCGGGGCTGACCGTCAGCATCGCGGAATACGACGTACGCTACGGCGGGAAGAAGCTGGAAATGCCGCCGAAGGAACTGGAAGTGCTGTATTTTCTGGCGTCCCATCCGAACCAGGTGTTCACGCGGGAACAGCTGCTTGCGCAGGTATGGGGATTTGACTTTTTCGGGGACAGCCGGACGGTGGACGTCCACATCAAGCGGCTACGGGAAAAACTGCCGGACAGCGAAAAGTACGGATGGTCGCTGTATACGGTGCGCGGCGTCGGATACAAATTCAGCTGCTGAATTCCCGCTTTTGTTACGGTCTTTAATTCTGACAATTCGTTTTGCTGTTTCCCCCGGCAGGGCGGGACAGTGTTTCCGGAGGATCTGAATGTTTGCACGGATTATGGCTGTGGTAATGGCGGCAATCCTGATCACGGCTGTCGCCCTTTCCGGGATTTGGTGGATCACACTGCGGAACCAGCAGATTGACGCGCGGCTGGATTACCTGATTTCCGAGGCGGAGGATATCGCATACCTTGCGTCGGAACTGACGGGCAGCACGATGGAAAACTACTGGGGAAGCACGAGCCGGGATCACCTGAACACAAAGGCGGACAAGGTGAACCGGGAATTCGGCGCCTACATCGCCGTCGTGGACCGCCGCGGCAATGTGATGGACAACATCCAGACGGCGTACAGCGAGGACCCGGAATTCGTCAATTCCCTGTCCGGGGAAGCGATTTCAGATGCGCTGCTGAAGGTGCTCCGGGGCGAAAGCATCCGGATCCGCTCCAGCGAGGGACAGGCACCGACTTTTACGGTGGGCGTTCCGTTCGTGCAGGACGGATATGTCAGCGGCGCTGTATTCATCCAAACCCGGGCGCAGGAAATTGAGTCCGGCCTGGAACAGATCCTGCTGAAGATCATCCTGCTGACGGCAGGCGTGCTGGTGCTGTCCGGGATCGCGGTTTTCCTGTTTGTACGTTCGGCGCTGCGCCCCCTGCGGAAGATGACGGACGCCGCGGGGAACATTGCGGAAGGGAATTTCAAGGTCTGGGTCGACGAGAACAAGGGCGGCCGCGAGCTGAAGGAAGTCAGCCACGCGTTCAACACGATGACGAAAAAACTTGAGGGCGTGGAGGAGAGCCGGCGGGAATTTGTCTCCAACGTCAGCCACGAGCTGCGGAGTCCGATTACCAGCATCCGCGGGTTTGCGGAAGGCATGGCGGACGGCGTGATCCCCGCGGAGGAACATCCGAAATATCTCCGGCTGGTGGCGGAAGAATCCAAGCGGCTGAGCGGCCTGGTCAATGACCTGTTGGCGCTGAGCCGGCTCGAGCGCGAGGACGCGAAACCGGAGATGTCCGTATTCGACATCAATGAGATGCTGCGCCGCGCGATTATCCGGCGGATTGCCGACGTGGAAAAGAAAAAGATCGATATCTCCTGCGAACCGGAGGAGGATCCCTGCTATGTGCGGGCGGACCGGGACCGGATTGAGCAGGTGGTGATCAATCTGCTGGACAACGCGATCAAGTTCACGGGAGAAGACGGAAAAATCACCCTGTCCTCCCGGGTTCGCGGGGGAAAAGCCGAGATTACTGTCCGCGACAACGGAACGGGCGTCGCGGAGGAGGACCGGGAAAAAATCTTCGACCGCTTCTTCACAGCAGACCGGGCGCATACTTCCGGCAAGGGAACCGGGCTGGGGCTGAGCATCTCCCGGCGGATTATGGAGATGCACGGACAGAGCCTGCGGCTGCTGGACACGGATGAAGGCGCTGCGTTCCGTTTCACGCTGGAGCATGCGGAAGCACCCACGGCGGCTGAAGGGACGGAAAACGACTTGACGGAAACCGGAAATCATGCATAATGCATAGATGCATCGGCAGCGTACGCCGGTGCAGATACGGAAACAGATGCGAAAGGAGAGAACGGTCATGCCGGACAGACATATTTTTCTGATCGGAATGCAGGGCTGCGGGAAAAGCAGTCTGGGCAAGCGGGTTGCCCGGGAGACCGGTATTCCTTTTGTCGATACGGATGCGATGGTGGCGCAGAGCGCCGGCGGGACAGTGAACGATTTCTTTGATCGCTTCGGCGAGGAGAAATTCCGCCTTGCGGAAACCGGCGCGCTGGTACTCCTGACCCGGGCCAGGCCGATGATTGTTTCCACCGGCGGCGGAACGGTGATGAACCCCGAGAACCGGCATATTATGCGCAGCTGGGGACGGATCGTATGGATCGACCGCCCGCTGGAGGAGATCCTGACGGATATCAAGCTGGACAGGCGGCCGACACTGCGGGACGGCGGACTGGCTGAGGTGGAAAGAATCTACCACGAGCGCATGCCGGTGTACCGTGACCTCGCGGACATTACGGTCCGGAATGATCAGGGCTATCATATGGCGGTCTATACCCTGTCCCGTCTGATGCAGGAGCGGTTCTGACCCGCGAAGGAGAGAATATCATGGATTATCAGTTCGACCTGGTTGGAAAAATCGGCAGCATGGCGCTGATCCGGGAAGAGGACCGGGAAATTGACTACAACATCATTTCACGGCTGGGGGCGGATCTGCGGCCGGGGATGATCTGGGTAACCAGCGGCGCGACCGAAATCGGCCGACTGGATTACATCAAGCGGACCGGTCGGGAACTGAACGGCGATCCGGAACAGGACAAAACGGACTACTCCTCACAGGGACAGGCGATCCTGATGCAGAACTACCGGCAGTTTATCCGGCCAGAGTACGGTGTGCGCCAGATCCTGGTTGAGCATACCCACTTCAATGATCCCGAGAAGCGGGAGCATATCCGGCAGCTGCTGATCCGCGCGGCGGAACAGAAAACCATCCCGATTATCAATTACAACGACCCGGTTTCCGACGAGGAAAACCGGAAGATGGAACTGGCGGCCCGGCGCCGGTTAGGCGGCGAGGTGCACGAATGTGTCGACAACGACGAGACAGCCGCGGTTATCGCCGGGCTCGTGAAAGCGAAAATGCTCGTGCTGATGACGTCCACCGAAGGGATCTACCGGGAAAAAGGAAATCCCGACTCGCTGGTGCGCGACGTTACGGGGAAGACCTTTGAGGAAGTGGAAAAGAAGGTGCGGGAGCTTCAGGCCGGGTGCATCGGCGCCAGCCGCGCCGGCGCAAACGGCGCGCGCGCGAAACTGGAATATGCGTTGTCCTGCGTACGGGGCGGAACGACCGTCGTGATCGGCCACGCGCGTCATCATCTGTCGGACCTGGCGGAAGGCCGCGTACCCTGCACGAGAATCGGAGTCGAAGGATGAACGACAGACTGCTGGAAGGCATCCGGTATTTTACCCGCAGGACGCAGATCCTGAGCGGGATGAGTATCGCCTGCGGCGACGGCAGCCGGGTCGAGACCGCCATGGACGGGGATGTTTCCGGACAGAGCGTGTTTGACCTGGCCAGCGTAACAAAACTGTTCACGGGCCTGTGCCTGATGAAACTGAAGGAAGAAGGCCTGCTGGATTTCAGCAGGTCTGTTTTTTCCTGCGATTCCCGCTTCACGGGACTGAAAGACTGGACCGTATGGGATCTGATGTCCTTCGCGCTGACGGTGCGCACGCCGGTGCGCCTGGACGCCTGCCCGGACCGGGAGGCCGCGCTGGATGCGCTGTTTGCTTCGGAAGGGATGGTGCAGACAGACCGGCGCGTGTACTCCGATATTCCTGCAATGATCCTGAAATATGTCGTGGAAGCGGTCAGCGGACAGCCCCTGATGAAATGTGTGCAGGAAATGATTTTGGCCCCCGCGGGCATGCGGGAAACCTGGGCGAAGGTGCCGGAAGACCGGACCGGCGACTGCCAGAGCTATGACCGGGAGCACAGGATCGAAAACGGAAAGTATATCCTGCGGGATGGACTGAAGCCCGGTATTCCACATGATCCGAAGGCGGCGGTGCTGCAGGGGGACAGCGGGGATCTGTGCGGGCACGCGGGACTCTTCTCGACCATGGAAGACATGATCCGGTTCTGCCGTGCAGTACTCGATCGGAAGATTGTCGGGGAGGAATCGCTGAGGGAAATGGCTGTGAACCGTACAGGGTATCGGCGGCCGGACGGGACGTTCACGCAGTACCTGGGACTGCAGTGCTATGTGCGCCACCCGGTGCAGTACTGGTCGGAAATTCCGTCATATATGGGACGTGAGGCTTTCGGAATCGGTGGATTCACCGGAAACCACGTCTCTGTGGATCCGAAACGGAACCTGTTTGCGGTTTTCCTGGGAAACCGCGTGCGGAACCGGCTGACGGTGCTGGTGCCGGAGGAGGGAAAAAGCCTGACGGATTACGGCCTGCGGGAGGACGGAAGCGGGATGTTCCGCTGGACGGACGGCGAAATGATTCCTTCCTCCGTGAAATGGGTGCACCGGAAAGACGAACATCTGCACCGGGCTGTGGCGGAAACGCTGGAACTTCCGGAAATCCCCTTCGGAGAAGGATAAGGGAAAGCCCTTGAAATTGATCCGGAAATGTGCTATGCTTCATAGGTCAAAGATAGTCAGCAAATCGGCTTTGACGAACGGAGGCCCTGAACATGCGATTGAGTGATTCCATTGAAAGCTTTATAAAAACCATGCTGAGTGAAGAATCCACGGAAGTGGAGCTGAAACGGAACGAGCTGGCGGAGTACTTCAAATGCGCGCCGAGCCAGATCAACTACGTTCTGGCAACCCGCTTTTCCCCGGATCACGGATACCTGACGGAAAGCCGCCGCGGCGGAGGCGGGTATATCCGGATTGTCCGGGTTGTGGAGAGCGGAAGTCAGCGGCTGATGTATCTGATCAATGAACGGATCGGGGATTCCATCGGGGAAGAGGAATGCCTGCGGCTGATCAGCCAGCTGAAGGAACAGCGGATTGTGACGGCGGACGAGGCCGCCCTGATGGCCGCTTCCATCAGCACACGGTCGCTGGCGATTCCGATACCGGATACAATGAAGGGCGCGCTGCGGGCGCGGATGATGAAGAACATGCTGATGACCATCGCCGCGCGGAACAGGGCCTGAAGCAAATAAAACAGGACAGGAGAACAAACCGATGCTGTGTGAAGAATGCCACGTTAACGAAGCGAACTTTACCGTCTCCGTTGTGGCGGGAGAAGAAACATCGGTCCGGCACCTGTGCGCGGACTGTATGAGCCGGATGAACGCCGACCTGGTCAAGGGCGGCGTCAACAACCTGATCAATACTGTTCTCAACGCTATCAAAGCAACCGGGAACGCGGAAAACAGAAAGGAATATTCCATGCCGATTTTTGGTCGTTTCACCCAGAAAGCCCAGCAGACGCTGGCGCTGGCCCAGCGCATCGCCGCGGAACTGCAGCAACCCTATGTCGGCACGGAGCATATCCTGCTAGCCCTGCTGAAGGGAGGTTCCTCCGTACCGGAAGCGGTATCCTCGCGGATGAGCTTTGAGTCGGTCACGGAGGAACTGAAAAAGGAGATCGCCGCGCTGAACGATACGGAATCCGGAAAAACAGCCGGCGCGCGGATTGAACTGAGCCCCCGGGCAAAGAAAACGCTGGAAAACAGCATGCTGGAATCCAGAAAACTGGGACAGAACTATGTCACGGTGGAACATCTGTGGCTGGCGCTGCTGGGCAACGACGACGGCGTGGCCGGCGCGCTGCTGCGCCGCGCCGGCGTGGATCTGTCTGCCGCGCGGGAGGAACTCCTGCGCCAGATGCGGGAGAACGCGGGAAACGAGGAACCGATGCGCCGCTTCCCCGGCATGATGCCGTTTGCTCCGGTGCGGAACCGCCAGGGAGGACCCGGCGCGGACGAGAAAAGCCTGCTGGACAAATACAGCCGCGATCTGACGGCTGCCGCGGAGAAGAACGAGCTGGATCCCGTGATCGGCCGGGAGAAGGAAATCCAGCGGATTATCCAGATTCTGATCCGCCGGACGAAAAACAACCCGGTGCTGATCGGCGAGCCCGGCGTCGGCAAGAGCGCCGTGGCGGAAGGCCTTGCCCAGCGGATTGTGCAGGGGAACGTGCCGGAGCTGCTGCGGGGAAAACGCGTGCTGAGCCTGGATATGGGCAGTCTGGTGGCCGGGACAAAGTATCGCGGAGAATTTGAAGAGCGGCTGAAAAATATGATGGACGAGCTGCACAAGGCTGGAAACGTCCTGCTGTTCATCGACGAAATCCATACGATTATCGGCGCGGGAGGATCGGAAGGCAGCCTGGACGCGGCGAACATCCTGAAGCCTGCCCTCAGCCGCGGGGAGATCCAGTGCATCGGCGCCACGACGCTGGACGAATACCGGAAGCATATCGAAAAGGATGCGGCGCTGGAGCGCCGGTTCCAGCCGGTCAATGTCGGCGAGCCTACGGCAGAGGAAACGCTGTCTATTCTCTACGGCCTGCGCGACCGGTATGAAGCGCATCACAAGGTACGGATCACGGACGAGGCGCTGACAGCCGCGGTCAAGCTTTCGGAACGCTATATTCCGGACCGGTTCCTGCCGGACAAGGCGATTGACCTGATGGATGAGGCGGCCAGCCGGGTCCGGATTCAGGCCTGCACGGCGCCTCCGGACGTACGGGAACAGGAGAAAAGACTGGAAGCCATCCAGATCGAGAAAAAGGAAGCCATCTCCCATCAGGATTTCGAAAAGGCGGCCGCGCTGCGTGACCAGGAACGGAACCTGAACCGCGAGATCGAGGAGAAGCGCGCCGAATGGACCCGCAGCCAGACAACGGCCCGGGACACCGTGACGGAAGAGGATATTGCCCAGGTGGTTTCCCAGTGGACCGGGATTCCGGTCAGCCGGATGACGGAGCAGGAAGCGCAGCGCCTGATTCATCTGGAGGAGACACTGCACCGCCGCCTGGTCGGGCAGGAGGAAGCCGTAAGCGCCGTGGCGCGGGCGATCCGCCGGGCCAGGGCCGGACTGAAGGATCCGAAGCGGCCGATCGGCAGCTTCATCTTCCTCGGACCGACGGGCGTCGGCAAGACCGAACTGTGCCGTGCGCTGGGAGAGGCGATGTTCGGGGACGAGGATGCCGTCATCCGCCTGGACATGAGTGAATTCATGGAGAAGCATACCGTATCCCGGATGATGGGGTCGCCGCCCGGTTATGTCGGATACGAGGAGGGCGGCGAACTGACGGAAGCCGTACGCCGGAAGCCCTACAGCGTGGTGCTGCTCGACGAGATTGAGAAAGCGCATCCCGACGTGTTCAACGTACTGCTGCAGATTCTGGAGGACGGCCGCCTGACGGACAATACCGGACGGGTCGTGAGCTTCAAGAATACCATTGTGGTGATGACGTCGAACGCGGGAGCATCGGTAAAGGGCAGCGGCAGAAGCATGGGATTCGGATCCGCGCAGCGGGACGAGGTGCGGGACTACGAAACCATGAAGGAATCCGTCATGAAGGAAGTAAAGGAACTGTTCCGTCCGGAATTTATCAACCGGGTGGACGAACTGATTGTCTTCCACGCGCTGACGGAGGACGAGATCTGCCGCATCACGGAAATGATGCTGAAGCAGGTGGCGGACCGCCTGGAGGAGCAGGAAATCTGTCTTCTGTGGGACGGAGAAGTCACAAAGAAGTTGGCGGAAGACGGATATGATCCGAAATACGGCGCACGTCCGCTGCGCAGGCTGATTCAGCGCACCGTGGAGGATACGCTGAGCGAAGAGCTGCTGCAGGGGAGGATCAGCCTCGGGCAGGAAGTGAAACTGACCGTGAAGGACGGACAGATCGTCCTGCAGGGCGCGCCGGCCGAACCGGAGGAAACGGGATCTGCAGCCGCGGAGACGGCCGAAGCAAATACTGAACCGGAAGAAACAATGAAAGAGGAGTGACGCACCATGCTGGAAGAACTGAAGCAGAAGGTTTACGAAGCGAACATGCTGCTGCCCGCCTATCACCTGGTTACCTTTACCTGGGGCAACGTATCCGGTATCGACCGGGAAAAGGGGCTGTTTGTAATCAAGCCCAGCGGCGTTCCCTATGAACAGCTGAAACCGGAGGATATGGTTGTGATCGACCTGGAAGGCCGGAAGGTGGAAGGGCGCCTGAACCCTTCCTCCGATACGCCGACCCACGCGGAACTGTACCGGCGTTTCCCGTCCATCGGCGGCGTGGTGCATACCCATTCCCGCTGGGCGACGATCTGGGCCCAGAGCGGACGCGACATTCCCGCCTACGGCACCACGCACGCGGACTATATCTACGGGAATATTCCCTGTTGCCGCGACCTGACGAAGGAAGAGGTGGAAAACGCCTATGAGCTGGAAACCGGACGGGTGATCGCGAGCCACTTCGAGCAGAACGGACTGAATCCGGCGCATGTGCCCTGTGTACTGGCGCGTCATCACGGCCCGTTCGCCTGGGGCAAGGACGCGATGGAAGCGGTGCACAACGCCGTGGTCCTCGAAGAAGTCGCGATGATGGCCTGGCACACGGAAGCCCTGCCGCAGAACCAGACCAGGGAGTGCCTGCCGGACTATGTGAAAGAGAAGCATTTCATGCGGAAACACGGGCCCAATGCGTATTATGGGCAAAAAGCCACCTGATTACGCGAAAAAAGTGTGCTTTTTTCCTGTCTTTTGCCAAAAACAGGAAAAATATATTGTTTTTTAAAAAACCGTTCGATATAATTGTCGCCGGTTGAATCCTTCGGGTCTGTGGTTGCAAGCCGAAGCCAGTCGCAGGCAAAACGGTCCACGTAATCCGTCCAAAGCGGCGGGGAGCATGGTGCGGTCTAGATGTAAGTCCGTCCGGGTTTGATCCGAGAGGCGGGAGTGAGGGCGCTGAACGCGCAGAGCAAACGCCCAGACGGCGTGTGTGGGGTCAAAGACCAGGTCAGCCGGAGAATTCGCCTATCAACAATTATGGGGGTTACCTAACCATGTACGAAGACAAAACGCTGGTATGCAAAGACTGTGGCGCTGAGTTCGTTTTCACTGCCGGTGAACAGGAATTCTATGCCGAAAAGGGATTCCAGAACGAGCCCACCCGCTGCAAGGCCTGCCGTCAGGCTCGCAAGGCCAGCCGCGCTGCCGGCGCTCCGCGTGAAATGCATGATGCCATTTGCGCAGAATGCGGAAAGCCCACTCAGGTTCCCTTCGAGCCCAGAGAGGATCGCCCCGTATACTGCAGCGAATGCTTTGCAGCACGCCGCGGATAATCGGAAGACCGGACGAAACCCGGAAGAGCAATTGCTTTTCCGGGTTTCGTCATTTATAATGCAAGACAGAAGAAAATACTCCACCAAAAAAGAGACCGGAGGCGAAACCGATGACCGTTAAGGAACTGTATGACCGGATTGACGGGGATTATGGCGCCGCGCTGAAAATCATGATGGCGGATACCATGATCGCGAAATTTATTGCGCGGGTGCCGGATGATCCGACATACGGCCGGCTCATGGCCGCTGCGGAAACCATGGATCCGGAGGGCCTTTTTGAAGCGGCGCACACGCTTAAAGGCGTCACAGCCAATTTCGGACTGACGAAGCTCAGCACGCTGGCAAGCAGGCTGACGGAGGAATTCCGCCCCGGGAAAGAGCGTACGATGAGCGACGAGGAAGTCAGGGAAATGCTGGAAGCGATCCGGAAACTGTACACACAGACGGTGGACGGGATCCGCGCGTTTACAGCCGGATAAAGACAGGCGGCACAGGAAAAGGCACACGGCGCAACCGTGTGCCTTTTCCTGTATGCCCTGTATCAGATATTCTCAAAGAAGGGCGTGCCGTCCTCCCGGCAGAGGACGCCGTCGACAAACTTCAGCGGCGCGGGAACGGTAAGCATATACTTCAGGATTTCATCCATGCGGACGCTTTCCCGAAAGGTGACCAGGGAGAAGCTCACGCCATGCTTGTGGGCCCGGCCGGTACGGCCGATCCGGTGCAGGTAATACTCGTTCTCATTGGGCAGATCATAGTTGATGACGGCTTCCACATCATCCACATCGATCCCGCGGGCGGCAACGTCCGTGGAGACCAGGATCGGGAAGCGCCCGCGCTTGAAGTCGTTCATGACGACATTGCGTTTCGCCTGGGGAATATCCCCGTGGAGGCACTGGGCGTTGTAGCCTTCCCGGCAGAGCTGGCGGGTCAGCTTGTCGGTCATGAACTTTGTGTTGCAGAAGATCATGATCCGCTGATAGACATCGGCGTCCAGCAGGTAAAGCAGATGGTCCGTCTTCTGATCCTGCTCGGTGGAAATAACGTACTGGGTAATCTGCGGCCGATCTTCCCGGGTGGCTTCGACCGTGATCTCCACCGGATCGTGCTGATATTTCCAGGCGATCGTCAGGACGTCCTGGTTGGTGGTGGCGGAGAAGAGCACCAGCTGGCGCTCGGGTGGAGTAGCCTCGATAATCTTTGTCACGTCCTTGACAAAGCCCATGTTCAGCATTTCATCCGCTTCGTCCAGCACCATGGTATGCACGGCGTTCAGGCGGATGTTTCCGCGCTGCATATGGTCGAGCATGCGGCCGGGGGTCGCGATGACGATCTGCGGTTTCCGCTTCAGGGCGGCAATCTGTTTGGAAATGGACTGACCGCCGTAGATGACCGCGATGCGTACGCCGTCGATATATTTTGCCAGGTTCGTCAGCTCTTCGCCGATCTGCAGCGCCAGTTCACGGGTCGGCGCCAGAACGACTTCCTGGATCCGGCTGTCCTTCAGCTGGACGTATTCCAGCATGGGAATGCCGAAAGCACATGTTTTCCCGGTTCCTGTGGGGGCGATGGCGTTGATATCCGTTCCGGACATCATCAGCGGGATGGTACGGGCCTGTACGGTGGAGGGTTCCTGGAAACCCATGGCCCGGACGGCTTTGAGAATCTCCGAGGACAGGTCCATGGATTCAAAAGTGACGGGGGATTGCTGTTCCTTTGACAAGGGAAGTCTCCTTTCGGAATCAATAGGGATAGGATTC
>CAMJTZ010000018.1 GCA_946408865.1 uncultured Clostridia bacterium | reverse complement strand
GGGGCATTGCCGCTCCGTGCTGTCCGCTCCATCCCGTGTTCTGCGGGGGCATTGCATACTGCGCAGGCCGCTGACTTCCCGTCGGCTGCGGCACGTATCCGCGGAAAGTCCCCTGGGGACCTGTATTCCGCATCTGTCCGGCTGCATCCTGCACCCGTCCCGGCGGTTCCGTCCGGCGGTCTGAACCGCGGTTGTTCTGCCTGTTCATTCCACCCTCCGCCTTTCTTTCCTTGTCAAAAGTTCATCCCGTCCTTAGTTGAGCAGATTGGTATCGTCGTCTTCGGATCCGATGCCTGCCGCTTCATCCAGCGCCTTCTGTTCGGCTTCCTTCTTCGCGCGTTCCTCAGCCCGTTCCTTCTCTTCGGCTTCAAGTACGTCTTTCGCTTCCGCAAGCACTTCCGCGGTCGTCCGGGGCTTGTCGCTTCCAAGGCCTTCCTGTACTTCACCGTGTTCCATTACGGCGAGGAATTCGGCACGGTTCAGCGTTTCGTACTTCAGTAGCGCCTCTACCAGCGCATTCATTTCATTTTCTTTTTCCTTCAGAATGCACTTCGCCTGTTCGTAGCATTCGCTCAGGATCTTGGCAACCTCACGGTCGATCTTCGCGGCGATCTCCTCGCTGTATTCGCGGCTCTGGCCGAATTCCATACCGACGAACACTTCCTGGTCGCTTCCGAGGTAGATCGTTCCGATGTTCTCGCTCATACCGAACTGAGTCACCATCTTCCGGCACAGTTCCGTCGCGCGCTTCAGGTCGCTGCTTGACCCGGTGTAGATCTCACCCAGGATGACTTCTTCCGCTGCGTGTCCGCCCAGCATCATCGTGATCTGGTCAAGCAGCTGCGTCCGGCTCATGTTGTCATGCTCTTCCGCCGGCAGGGACAGCGTATGTCCGGCCGCCTGTCCGCGCGGTACGATCGTGATCAGGTGCACTTCGTCGCAGCCTTTCAGCATATGGCCGACGATCGCGTGTCCGCCTTCGTGGGTGGCCACCATGCGCTTGTCCTGCTCGTTGACCTTGTGGCTCTTCTTCTCCGGTCCCATCTGCACGCGGGCGATCGCGTCGATCAGCAGCTGCTGGTCGATTTCCTTTTTTCTTGTGCGCGCCGCGAGAATGGCCGCTTCGTTCATCACGTTTTCGAGGTCCGCGCCGGTTGCGTACGGCATCCGCTTCGCGATATTCTCGAGATCGACGTTGCCTGCCAGCGTCTTTCCGCGGCTGTGAACCTTCAGGATCGCTACCCGGCCGTCCTGGTCCGGATAGTTCACCGTCACCTGGCGGTCAAACCGGCCCGGACGCATCAGTGCCGGATCCAGGATATCGCGGCGGTTCGTCGCGGCCATGACGATGATGCCTTCGTTAACGGCAAAACCGTCCATCTCAACCAGCAGCTGGTTCAGTGTCTGTTCACGCTCGTCGTGTCCGCCGCCGAGACCGGCGCCGCGGTGACGGCCGACCGCGTCAATTTCGTCGATGAAGACGATCGCGGGAGCCACTTTCTTCGCCTGTTCAAACAGATCGCGTACACGGCTGGCGCCGACGCCGACAAACATTTCGACAAAGTCGCTGCCGCTGATGGAGAAGAAGGGCACGCCGGCTTCGCCGGCCACAGCCTTGGCCAGCAGCGTCTTACCCGTTCCGGGAGGTCCGACAAGCAGCACGCCCTTCGGAATCCGGGCGCCGAGTTCCGTGTAGTTCCGCGGATTTTTCAGGAAATCGACCATCTCCTGCAGTTCTTCCTTCTCCTCGTCCGCGCCGGCCACATCGGCAAACGTGACCTTGTTCTTGGACGGATCCTGCATCCGTGCACGGCTCCGCCCGAAGGACATCACGCGGCCGTTTCCGCCGCCCTGCGCGCGCATCATCAGGAACCATACCAGCGCCATGATCCCCAGCATGATCAGGTATGGGATAAACTCA
Organism: uncultured Clostridia bacterium; assembly: GCA_946408865.1. The sequence goes on along the minus strand of CAMJTZ010000018.1, from coordinate 18,352 downwards.
TACCACCAGGGAATCGTGATGGGCGCGCGGTACTGAACCTTGAACGACAGGTCCTTGACCGAAACCTCGTTCAGGGCTTTTCCGTCCTTTTTTGCCTGCATCTGGCGCACGGTTTCCAGGAAGTCGTCACCGATGGTGGTTTCGAAGTCGTAGCTCCGCTCCGGGAAATCGGCGTCGGCCGTCATGGTCTGCCGTTTCTTGCCGTCAAACACGCCGACCAGGCTGGTTCCGCGAATGGCCACGCGGCCAACTTCGCCGCTGTCGATGGCCTTCAGCAGATCCGGGTATTCAATGCGTTTGCTGACCGTTCGGTTCAGCCCGCCGTTCAGCAGGATCGCGATCAGAAGCAGGGTTCCGATCAGGATAAAGTATCCGAATATTCCTCTTGATGGCTTCTTGTTCAAATGATTATTCCTCCTGCGCACCGCGCAATTGATTCATACCGTATTCTCCGGTCTGTCTGGATTTCTTCTGACGCCGCGGCGGTAACCGTGTGCCGGCCCGCTGCTTACTGGTTCCCATAGATTCTCGGACTCAGCACGCCGATATCCGGCAGATTCCGGTATACCTGGTCGTAGTCCAGCCCGTATCCGACGACGAATGCGTCGGGGATATGGAAGCACATATAGTCAACCTTCAGGTCCTTCACCTTGCGCCGCTCCGGCTTGTCCAGCAGCGTCGCGATCCGCAGGCTTTTCGCTCCGCGCTGCATCAGCGTTTTGGTAAGGTAAGACAGCGTCACGCCGGAGTCAACGATATCCTCCACAACAATCACGTCTTTCCCGAGGATGTCGTTGTCCAGATCCTTCAGGATCCGTACGACGCCGCTCGTCTTTGTGGCGCTTCCGTAACTGGAGATTGCCATGAAGTCCAGCGTCAGCGGCAGGTCGATCTCACGGATCAGATCCGTGAAGAAGACGGAAGCTCCTTTCAGGATGCATACCAGCACCGGACTCTTTCCGGCGTAGTCGCGGGTAATCTGCTGTCCGAGTTCCCGGACCTTCCCGGCGATCTCTTCGCGTGTCAGCAGTATCCTGTCAAGGTCCTTGTACAGTTCAGAATTCTGATTCATCCTCTGTCGCCTCCTTTTCTGACTGTCCCCGGCTCACGCATCCGGTCCATTTCAGCCGGATGTTCTTCTTCGTTCCGTCCCAGGGCGGAATGGCGCCGGCACCGACCCCGGCGGCGAAGAGCACTTCGCTTCCCCGGCAGATCAGCGGGATCCCGTCCCGCAGCGGTTCGTCCACGCCGCGGTCCGTCAGATAATCCTGCAGTTTCCTCGTGCCGTTCATCCCGAACGGGCGGATTCTGTCTCCGCTGCGCCGTGTACGGATCACGCATCCGCGGAAAAATTCCTCCGGCGCTTCCTGCTCCGTCTGTCCGTTTCCCGGGTTTCCTTCGCTCTCCGTAATCCGAAGCTCGGTTTTCCCGAACCGGACTGTCTCCCGGCTTTCCGGATCCAGCGGTATTTCTTCGGGAATTTCTTCCTTCATTCCGGTCAGGTACATCCCGTGCCGGGCTTTCACGGCGTTCCACCCGCCCGGAAGGTTGATCTTCCCGCGCGGCTTTCCTGCCAGTGCGGTCAGCGCTGCGGTCTGCCGTGCGTCCAGCGTGTGTTCCCGGCGCTCCGGCATGTTCTGTTTCCACCAGGCGCGCAGGATCCTTGCCTGCATCGGCTTTGCCGTTCTGAGCAGCGCGTCCGTGTCCATCTGTCTGCCGTCGGCGTGCAGGTGCAGGAAGCGTTCAGCTTCCGCCTGCATCATCCGGTTCTCTCCGCTCAGGATTTCTGCGGTTTTCGCGATTCTTCCGGCGGCCCCCGGACTCATTTCCTCCATCAGGGGAATCAGCTTTGACCGCACACGGTTGCGCAGATAGGCATCCGTCCCGTTCAGGGAATCCTCCCGCCAGGTCGTCCCGTTCTCCCGCAGGGCTTCGCGGATTTCCGCCCGGGGGCAGGTCAGCAGCGGTCTGTAGATTTCATATCCGTCCCGGCGGTCATGCCCGCTCATGCAGTCGAGGCCTTCGGCTCCGGCGCCTCTCATCAGGCGCATCAGGAAGGTTTCAGCAAGGTCGTCCCGGTTGTGCGCCAGCACCAGCTGCCGGATGCCGGTCCGCTCCATTTCCTCCCGGAAGCATTGGAAGCGCGCTTTCCGGCAGGCGTCTTCATCCTCTCTTCCGCTCAGTTCAGCCCGCAGCACATGGAGGGGAATCTGCAGTTCTTCGCAGATCCGGCGGCAGAATGTCTCGTCCCCGTCGCTCTCCTCCCCGCGCAGCCCGTGGTTTACATGGACCGCCTCAGGTGCGGAACGTCCCGCGTCCCGCTCCGCGGCGAGCATGAACATCATCAGCAGACTGTCTGCCCCGCCGGAGAATCCCGCCAGGCATCTTCCCTGCGGAAACACGCCTGCTTTCGCGCGCAGTGCAGCAATTTTGTCCGTCATGGCCGCAGCGGAGCGCCACATACGTTGCAGGGCTGCAGATCCTTGAAATCCGCGTCGTTCAGCTGGCTGTAGTAGAAGGTGCCGGCCAGTGGAAGGTATTTCGCGCCGACATTCTTGCAGTCCGGTACGGCGTGATAGTACTTTCCGCCCTTCGGATTGTAATACAGCACCGTGTTGTCATATACGGCCGCGGTCGGCGTGGGCGCCGGCGTGGGCGTGATGTTCGGATCGGGTGTTTCCTCGATATCGTTGGTCTGCAGGCTCTTGGGATCGACGTACCATTCGCCGTTTTCTTTCACCATCAGCACCGTCATCCGGTATTTGACCCGCGGTTTGTTGTTCCTGCGGTCAATCTCCGTCGTCACCGTCACCTGGCGGCTTGAATCCGCGTCGGTCCCGGTGATGCTTTCCGCCCTGAAATTGACCGGAAAGCGGTTTGCCAGCGTGTTGAAAAGGCTTGTCCGCGGGTTTTCCTGCTTCCCTGTCCAGCTCGGTGCGCACAGGGTCAGCATTTCATCCTGCCGGTTTTCACTCCAGAGCTTGAAGAAGTAGATCAGCCGTTCCATCAGTGTGTTGTCGGCAACGGCCGGTTCCGTGTTTTCTTCTTTCAGGGGGTCTGCCGCCGGTATTTCAGGCACGCCGCCCTGGACGGGGGCCTGCGTGTTTGCGGCGGAAGCAGGCTGCTGGCTCTGGTTCTTGTTTTTCGTATTGTCCTGCGGAGCTTTGATCAGAAAACTCACCGCGGTCAGCACGCACAGTGCCAGCGCGACAATCGTATAGGTCAGCCGCCTGTTTTCCGCTACCAGCGGTTTGATCCAAAGGAATCCGGCGCTGCCGGCCGCAGCAATCATCAGAATGATTTTCAGGGCCGGGCTTCTGAGGATCAGCACGGCCAGGATGAAAAGCGCAATCAGGATGCCGCTGAGCGCCAGCAGATGCCATTCCCTGAATTCAAATCCATGCTTCCGAACCGGTACCTTCGGCGGAATATAACCGCCTCCGTTGAGCGGAATCGGATTGTTCGGGCTGTACTCGCCCTGCATGGGCTGCCCGGGCGCCTGCGGTGCGCGGCCCATCTGGGCATAGGGACTGTATCCGCCGGTATAGGTGCCGCCCTGCGGTGCCTGGTATCCGGCCATCGGGGCCTGCGGATAGCCGGGCTGCCCCTGCGGGTATCCGGGCTGGGCCTGCGGGTATCCCTGCGGCAGATAGCCCTGCTGCTGGGGCGGATATCCGTTGCCCGCCGGCGGCTGATATCCGGGGCTCGTATAGCCCGGGCTGTACGGCGTTTGCGGAATAAAGCTTCCGCCGTTCCCCTGCTGGGGCGGCATCGTGTAACTGCCGGGTGCGGTATAGCCTGCCGGCGGCATCGCATACGGATTTCCGGCCGGCGTGCCGCCCATCGGCCCGCCGCTCATCGGTGCGGCCGGAGGCGCCATATTCGCTCCCCCGTTCTGCTGGCCGGTAGGCGTCGTCCCGTACGGGGCATATCCGCCCTGCTGCCGGCCATATTCCTGCATCCCGCTGGGATGGTATCCGTTCTGGTTCATGCACATTCCCTTTCCGCCGTTTCCGGCGCGCCTGAAGAAGCCCCCCCCTCATTTAAGAGAAGCAACTTAATAATAAATTTTATCATTATCGGTCCTGATTGTAAACTATTTTTGTTCCCCTTCCGCCGTTTTTCGCTTTCGTTGACTCGATCTTTTGAACGTGGTAAAATTGTTACGGTTTAATAATGATGAGGGAAAGAGGAGAGTTCAAGGTATGAACACCACACTTCTGATTATGGCAGCTGGCCTGGGTTCCCGTTACGGCGGCAACAAGCAGGTGGACCGCATCGGTCCCAACGGTGAAATCCTGATGGAGTATTCCATCCACGACGCGCTGGAAGCCGGGTTTGACAAGGTCGTTTTCGTCATCCGCCGCAGCATGGATCAGATGTTCCGCGAAGCCATCGGCGATAAAATTTCCAAAAAAGTCAAAGTTTACTACGCCTATCAGGAATATGATTCCCTGCCCGGCGGTTTTGTGCCCCCGGCCGAGCGTGTAAAGCCCTACGGTACCGTGCACGCCGTCATGTGCGCAAAGGATCTGATCAGTGAACCCTTTGCCGTCATCAATGCCGACGATTATTACGGCAAGGACGCCTTCGCCGCCATGGCCGCTTCCCTGAAGCGACTCCGCACCGAGCCGAACCGCGCCTCCATGGTTGCCTATTATCTGAAAAATACCGTTTCGAAAAACGGGCATGTCACCCGCGGCATCTGCTCGACTGACGCCGCCGGTCATCTTGTCAAAGTTACCGAAACGTACAGCATTCTTCCTTTCCCGGACGGGACGATCCGCGACATTCATGACGATCCCGAAGGCGTCATCCTCGATCCCGACGCGCTGGTCTCCATGAACCTGTGGGGCTTCGCTCCCTCCTTCTTCGAGGCGGGCGTCAAATACCTGAATGATTTCCTTCAGGATCCGTCCGGCGATCCTCTGAAAAAGGAATGTCTCCTGCCCGCGCTGGTCGATACGCTGATGCACACTGCCGGCCTCCAGGTGGAAGTTCTTTCCACGCATGCCGTCTGGTTCGGTGTTACTTATAAGGAAGATAAGGAATATGTCGCAGCCGAGCTCAAAAAGCTCCATGATAACGGCAGCTATCCTCCCGCCCTTTAATCACCCGCCTGTCAATTCCCTTTCCCGGGGAGTGATTCTTTGAATTCATATCTTCTTGCTGTCGGCCGTTATGCCGTCCGCATGCTTCCCACGGTATTTACGGCGCTGTCCTGCGGCGCCGCTTTTCCTGTCCCGTCTTTGAATATTTTTTCGGTTCTTCCCGCCCGCGCCGGCGATCCGGATCCGGCGGAACCGTCTGAAGCGGAATCCCTTGCTTCCGCTTTTTCTGCGTGCCATGCGCTGCTCTCGGCGGAAGACAATTCCGCCCTTTTCCCGTGTTCTTTTGATTACAGCGAATGTGCGCTGTCCTTCCGTTCTGTCCGGGATCTGTGGGCGGATCCGGATACGGCGCAGCTGATTGCTGCGCTGCGCGGCAAAGGGCTTCCTTTTTCCTTTCAGACGGATCGGGAAGCGGTCGAATGGTGCTGCGCGGATCTCCTGTCCCGGCCGGAGGATCCGTCTGTCCGACCTCTTATGGGCTGGCTTGGTGCGCTTCCTGCCGGAACGGAGCAGGCCCCCCTGCGCCTGACGCTGCTTGCGGACCTGTGCGATCCGTTCGCCGCCGGCGTGATGTTTTCGCTCCTGTCCTGGATGAAAAAGCATTTCTCCGGCCGGCATGTCTTTATTTCCCTGATTGCCCTGGCGGAGACATCGTCCCCCCTGCCGGCTTCCTTCTTCCCGGCCCTGCGTGCTTCCCTGCAGGATCTGGAGGATCGTTCCCTTGCGGATGCGCTGTGGCTGGTTTCCCTGCCTTCCTCCATGGCGGAAACGGAAGACGTTTTCCGCCTCACCGCGCTTTCCGCTGCCCGCGTCATCAGCCGGCTCTGTTCGGAGAAGGAACCGCTGACTCCCGGTGTCCACTCACTGGAGATCGACGGTACGCTTTCCGTTTCCTCTCTGGGAGAGGAAGCGTTCCCCTTCGCCGTTTTTCTCCGTTCTTCCGTCTGGCTCCTGTCGGATCTTCTTCCTGCCCTTCGCTCCTGGATTGCGCATCCGGCCCGCCTGCGCGGCCTTGCGGCCAATCCGAGAAACGCGGTTTTCCGCCAGCTCTTTTCCGCCGCGCGGGAGAATCTGCTTCCCGCGGTCGCTCAGCTGGAAACCGCGCTGCGTGCGGCCGTTTCCGAAATTCTGGCCCTGATGCGCGCCGTTCCGGCCTCCCTGCGTCTCTCAGCGGATACTTCCTCTCTCTGGCAGAACGCCGTCAACGCCTGCGGCCGCTACATCACGGTTGCTTCCGAGCTGGATACTTCTGCCGATGAAGCACATGCGTCCGGCCTGGACGCCGTGCGCCCCGTGCACCGGGTTTCCCTTGCCGATACGGACGAGGAACAGCTCGCCCGCCGTCTGCAGGATATGCGGACCCAGCTGGAGTCTGAAGCGCACGCCCGTGCGGAAATTCTCTCCGCCCTCGGCGGTTACCGCTCCGTGCAGGTCCGGCTGGACTGTCTTTCCCGCTGCCGTGCCGCGCTGGAGGAAACGGTCCGTCGCGCGGCCGATCCGCCTGCGGGAGAGGACCGGTTCTCGGCCCTGAAACGGGAGCGTCGCATCCGTCTTCTTACCGCCGCGGTTTCCCGCTGTGAAAAGGAGCTTACGCCGGACGCCGTCCGGCTGGATATCTCTGTTCCGGCCGCAGCGCGTGCTGCGGATGCCGGCCTGTATGCCGGCGTTCCGCTGACAGCCGAATCTTGCGAAGCGCTGGAGCAGCTGCTGCAGGCGGCGGAAACGGATACGCCGCCCCGGATACCCCCGCTCTTTCCGGATGTGCCTGAACCGGATCCCAAAGCCCGTCTGAAAACGCTTTCCGCGGCCTGCAGGGACGCTGCCCCTGCCGATCCGCTCGCCTTCTTTGCGGCCCGGGTAGCAGATGTCTGCACGCAGGATCTGTCCGAAGTCCGCTTCGTTTCCCGCGGAGTCATGCCGAAGCTTCCGCTTCTGCCAGATCTCTTTGCGGAATCTCCCCTGCTGCGGATTGAGGATCTGCTTTCCCGCCTGCCTTCTGTTTCCGTTCCGGAGCAGGATGAGCCGGCTTGCCGCGGTCTCCTGGCCATGCTCCTGCTGCGGCAGTACCGTCGCCGCCTTTCGGGTGAAGCTGCCCTTACGGTTTCCCGCCTGAGTCCGGATTCTTCTCCCGTGCTGCGTTATTGGCTGGAAACCCGTCGCGCAGACGCGGTGTACGTTCTCTCCCTCTCTTCTGAAGAAAAAACTTATCCCTTCGCCCTGGTGCTTCCCGGACAGCAGTTTATTCCGGCCCGGCTTACCGCCGCGCAGAAGGATTTTGTGCCTTCCTTCGCGGTCTGGTTCGATCCGGATTCACTGACCTTCTCGGATCCGTGTGCTTCCCTCGGCGAAGGCGACCGCCGTCTGCTCCTGGAGCTGCTCCCGTCTTTCCTGGATTCCCTGCCGGAATCCCCGGTCTCACCGCTGCGCCGGTTCCTTAGTTCCTTCCTTCAGGATCTTTCCCGCAGCCTGGAGCCTGCGGCCCCCTCGGAGGAATGGAGAACACGGCTTCGCGCCGTCTGCGGCCTGTCCGCGCTTCCGGCGTATGAAGGCGGCCTTTCGAAAATTTCCTGTTTCTATGAGCATTTCCTCGGGGAGGATCCTGTGGCGTCCTGCCTGACCGGCATTGTGGATTTCCGCGCCTCCTCCTGTTCGGATATTCCGGAGGAGATTCTGTATCTTTTCCGCGGAGTGCCCTTCGCGCGGGAGAATTCCCGTTTTCTGCTCGACAGTCCCCGCGCCGCCGGTGAGGATTATACGCTGGCCCGCCTGAAGGCGGAGTGCGAAACGCTTTCCGCCTCTTCCGATGATTTTCGCGACGCGCTGCTTTCCGGCCTGCGGAAACTGCAGGAAAAATATCCTTCTGCGGATCCGGATTACGCGAAAGCGCTCTCCGCCCTTATCACTGAATCCGCAGAGCCGGTCGACCGTCGGGAGCCGGTTTTCTCCTGGCCCTGGGATCCGAAGTCTCCTTCCATGCTGACCGTTCTGCAGGAAAGCCTCGGAGAGGATCTCTCCGAGGCGGCGCTGGATCCCTTTGCGGACCTGCTGGCTGTTTTCCCTGCCCGCGGCCGGGAAATCATCGGAGACTCCCTCTTTTCCGCCATGTGCGTGATTCTCCCGCGGGAAAACGCTTCTTCCGACGCTGATCCCGCGTCCTTCCAGTCTGACGCTGTCCTTCCGCCCCTTTCGCCCGCCTTCGGTCGCGCGCTTTGCACCCTGCCCGCAGGCCGTACGCTCCTGAAGCCGGATCTGCTTCGCTTTGAGCACGCGGGGGAAGGGGCTTTCCGCGTAACGCTTACGCTCGACGGCGTGTTCCCCGTTCAGTTCGTCCGCATTTATTCAGCGGAGGAAACGCTCTTCCTTTATTCCCATGATATCCCGACAGCCGCGCTCTGGCCCTCTGTCCCGTTCCGGGCCGGAGACTGGCACGCCTATTACGCCTACGCCCACCTGCAGGAGCCGTTTGCGGTTTCTGTCTGCACGGAAACGGAGGATTTCCGTCCCGTTCCGCCGATATCGGGCAGCCGCTGTGTCGCTGTGCTGCCCTCCTTCCCGGTCTGCTTCGCCTTCTCACGGACGGATCCGGATTCCGGGGCAGTGAAAACCGTCGGAATCCTGCCGAATGTCCTGCCCGAGCCGCTGATCTGCACTGCCGATCCGGTGGAAATATGCGTGGATTTCGGTTCCTCCGGAACCTCGGTCGTTTTTGCTTCCGGGCGTTCACGCCGTCCGATGAGCGGCCCGGTCATGGTCCGTACGCTTCTGATCAATCCGTCCGCCTCCCGGGATCTGCTGCGCCGCGAATTCCTGCCGGCTGTTCCGGTGTCCGCCCTGCTACCGACGGTTTCCCGTCTCTTCCGGAATGCGCCGGGCGCAGCGCCGGTACCCTTTGCGGACGGGATTATCCTGATGCCCGCCGATCTGAATGACCTGCTTTCCGCGCCGCCGGATGCGGTTTATACCAGTCTGAAATGGGAAGAGGAAAAAGGCCGTTCCGGCTTCGTCTGTCTCCATCAGGTACTGCTCATGTCAGCCCTCCAGGCCCGTTTTGAAGGCGCGTCCGCGCTCTCCTGGCGTTTCTCTCTCCCGGACGAAATGGCGAAGGAAGGGCGCGAGTCCCTGATGAACCTCTTCCTTTCCCTGTGCGGCAGCGTCTTGGAGGAAAGCGGCTATCCCTGCCCGCCGGAAGGGCTTCCTGTCACCTTTGCTTCGGAAAGTTCCGCGCTCGGCGCCTATTTCCGCCTCTGTGCGGCGGATGATACCCGCGGCGGTTTCATGGTGCTGGATCTCGGTTCCTGCACAGCGGATATTTCTCTCTTCCTGCGCGGCCGCGAGCAGGCTGTCCGCACCTGCCAGATCCCCCTTGGCGTGCATTATATGCTCCTGCCGTCCCTCCTGCGTGAGCCGGATCTGCTGGTCAGCGACTTTGGTTTCTGTCCGGATGAGACGTTCCGCCGGGATCTTTCGCTGCTGGTCCGCGCACTTTCTGACGCCCGGACGGATCCGGTCGCCTTCCGCCGCGCACGCGTCGCCCTCGATCTCTTTGTGGCCGATCATCTGCCCTTGCTCATGAACTGTGCTCTGCAGCGTGCGTCCGCCGGTCAGCCCTCCCGTACCGGGGCGCTGCTGATCCTGCATTTCGCTTATCTGATGATGCTTTCCGGCCTGGTCCTGCTCCAGCTGGCTTCCGATCCAAGCCGGAACGATTTCCTGCCGGAGCAGATGTCCCTGTGCATTTCCGGCCGCGGCGCTTCCCTCCTGGAATCGCTGCCGCCGCAGGTAAAAACCTCCCTCTGGCATTTCCTTTCCATGTTCAGGAACAGGAAAGTGGCCTCCCTTTCCCTTCTTTTCTCTGCGGAGAAAAAGATGGAAATCCCGGTCGGTCTTTCTCTCCTGCAGGAAGTGTATCATATGCTTCCGCCCGCTCCGTCCGTTCCGGCCTCGATTGCCGTCCGTCCGGCGGAGCTCCTTCCGGAATTCCTGCTGCGTTTCCGCCGCGAATTCCCGGCTTCCGCGGAACTGCTCTTCCCGGGTTTCTTTACCAGCGATCCCTATCATCCCTTCTCCGCTCGGGGCGACGCGGTGATTGCCGCCTCTGTGGATCAGTCCTTCCCCCCGGCAGATACGCCGCGACCGTATGATTCCCTTTCCGCCTGGATCGGTAACCTTCTGGACCTGCTTGCCTGAAAGGAGTCCTCATGGAACTGATTTCCTCCGTAAAAAACCCGCGGGTCCTGGCTTGGCGCTCCCTGCAGGACCGCAAAGGCCGCGACGCGCAGAACGCCTTCCTCGTGGAGGGCGTCCGAATGGTGCGCGAAGCGCTGCAGTCGGATTTTGACCTGCAGGCCGTGCTCCTCCGGGAGGATTTTGAACCTCCCTTCCCCCTGCCGGAGGATGTTCCGGCCTTTGTGCTTTCAGCCCATGCCTTTGCGTCCGTAACCGAAACCAAAACGCCGCAGGGCGTCGCCGCGGTGCTTTCCCGCCGCGTCCGTCCCCTGTCCGGGTCCCGCCTCCTGGCGCTTGACGCCGTCCAGGATCCCGGCAATGTCGGCACGATCATCCGTACCGCGGACGCCGCCGGAATGGACGGCGTGATCCTCAGTGCGGAATGTGCAGATCTGTTCTCACCGAAGGTGCTTCGCTCCACGATGGGCAGTATCTTCCGGATGTCCTTTGCCTTCCCGGCGGATCTGCCCTCCTGCCTGCGCGATCTTCGCGGGCGCGGTTTCTCCGTCCTTTCTTCCCAGCTCGACGGCGATCCGTTTTATGAGCGCGGAAATGTGTCGGATGCTTTCGTTCTGGTTATCGGCAACGAGGGTAACGGGATCTCCGACGCTGTGAAAGCTGAAGCCACCCACCGTCTCCGCCTGCCGATGCGCGGCGGCGCCGAGTCCCTGAATGCCGCTGTCGCGGCCGGAATCATGATGTATGACCTCACCCGCTGATTTCGATTTCGTTCCACGTAAAAAACGCCGGATTTCCGGCGTTATTTTTACGATTGTGAACTTTTTTACTGGTCCTCTTTCCGGATGTGCTGTGTAAGCTGGATGGAGAATCCGGAAGGGGAAATCATCAGGCAGGAACGCGCGGATTTGGATTCGACCGTGTGGTCCTCCCCGCGCGCGTTTTTGAATCCGCGGGACTTCAGGAATTCGTACGCTTCGTCAAAATCGCGCACATTCATCCGCATCGTTGTCATATCGCGCTCCATGGATTCGACGCGGGCAACGTCCACATTGAATCCGTTCCCGTCCGTCATTCGGATGCTGGAAATATCCTTTCCGTCGATATTGTTAACCTGGTGCTTCCGTTCGAAGCCCATTTCCTCAAACAGCCTGACGATTTCATCCGCGTTTTTTGAGAGAATCATCGGATTAAAGGTTGTGATCTGCATGTTTTTCACCTCAGCTCAGCCGTTCTTGCGGATATGTTCAGCCACGCTGATCGAGAATCCGCTCGGGGAAACCATCATTGTCGCTTTTGAGGAAGGAGTTTCGGTAATCTTGTCGCCCTGAGCGTTCACGAAACCTTTTTCTTCCAGCGCTTTGCATGCTTCGTCAAAATCGCGCACGTTCATGCGGATCGTGCTGATGTCCTGCGGTACGGGAGCGGAAGTCACGTCCACGTGGAAAACCTTTCCGTCTTCGCCTTCATAACGCATGCGCACGCTTGTAATGTGGCCGTTGATCCCGGTCTTCATATGGCGGCGTTCAAAGCCAAGTGCCTCAAACAGGGCAATGACAGCTTCGGCGTCTTTCGTAACGATCAGGGGGTTAAAGGAAGTAATTGTCATGGGTATTTCTCCTTCATTATTATTTGAATAAATCTATCCTTTTGTCGTTTCGTGCAGCATGCAGGCAAATAATTCCAGCACTTAAGCGCTTTCGGTTACTTTGTCTGGATTTGAATTATTCGATACGTAATTTATCATGAATTCCCGTATTCGTCAACCTTTTTTCGGATTATTGACCCATATAAATCCAGCCGGCGGCGCCGCGCAGGCCGACCACGATCCAGTCTCCTTCCTGCATCAGCACCGGCAGCCGGATCCCCGCTTCCACCAGGCCGACCTTTTTCGCTTCCAGACTGCCCCAGGCGTATACAGGCGTATCGGAATCCGTCTCATACCATGACGGATCAACAGCGACATAGTCTGTCTTCACCCATCCGAGCGGACAGCCGTTCACGTCGTCCGAGATGCTGATCTGTGCCCATCCGTCCTCCTCCCGGTTCATCACGATGATCCTCCGGCCGTTCTCCAGCGAGTCCACAACCGCGGAACCGGTGTCCGGTGAAGAATGCACCGACAGCGTTTCGCACAGCACGACGCCAGTCAGGCCGATCTGTCCCTCGCCGTACGGCGGAATGAGTTCCGCGCCGGCCGCCGCAATGCAGCCCGTCGCGAGGACCAGTGCCGTCATAACACATAACCAGGTGCGCTTTTTCATGTTGAAAATCCTCCGTTTCGTTTTTCTTGTTTGGGGAACGCAATACCGTTGACGTCCTCATTTTGTTTATACGCATAAAATCATGCTCCTGGCATTTTTTATGCCGGGAGCGTTTCAGCGTTTCAGCCGTCAGTGAAAGAAGCTCAGGAAGAAATCGATGATCGTTACAAAAATGCTGGCTTTCCGGTTTTCCTTCTTCTGATATTTTGCGAATTCCTCATCCGTCAGGGGAATCGGATCTTCGTCTTTCTCTTTCGTTTTCTTAAGGTATTTGTCCATTTGGATCATCCTTTCCGCCGCTGCGGAGCATTTCGTTCTGCAGGAAACACGTTTCGCTGTCTGCTAATACCCATCATACGTAAAAAAGGAGAAATCCCTCCTCGAGGTTTCTCCTTGAAGCAGGTCTGGTCTGTCAGGCCTCGGGATGCACCATGTAAAGGGAGATGCAGACCGTTTCCTCTTCACCGAAAAGCATAATGGACAGCAGGATATTGTCGTCCTCCAGCAGATCCACGGCATATTCGATTTTTCCGTCTTCCGTCGAGCAGATCAGCTGGCCGACATCTTCTTCGAATTCGTACGGCATGGCGTTCTCTTTTTCATTGCCGTTTTCATCCGTGGTGATGTCGATCACGCTGCCGTCGCGGATGATCAGCGGACGGATGATCATGCCTTTTTCAGCCACCTGTTCCGGGGTGGCGGGCTCTGTGCCGATATAGGCGTACTTCAGGACCCATTCACCTTCGTAATCGGATTCCTCGATATCAGCGTCGGGATCAAGGGTTTTTGCATCGGGAAGTTCAATCAGTTCCGGAATCTTTTCTTCCACAGCACCGGCAAAAGCAGCTGCGGCACTGCACAGCAGGCAAAGTGTCATCAGAATGGAAATAAACTTTATCATGCAGGTAATCTCCTTTTCATTTTTCGGATTAACAACCCGTATGGCCGGTATTATATCATGGGCGGTTCTTTCTGTCCACCGGCATGACTCCGGCAATGAATGAAACCCGGACCTGCTGAACGGGTCCGGGTCAGGAAAAGCGTTTTGTTTATTTGGCCGGAGCGCTGAAGGAGACGTTCGGGCCGGCTTCGATAGTAATGTCCTTGGCTGCATCCGGCACGCCCGTTGTGATTTCAACATCACCGGCTTTGACACGAATCTGGATTGTTGAGCCGTCGTTCGGATTTGTATAGGTCATCCCGAAATCAGTGCCGTCCGTGATATTCTCCGTGCTGATGGCGGAGCTGTCCTTGCTGTTGCCGATGGTCAGCTTGTCAATTTTGATGCCGCTGCGGTTGTAAATTTTGTATTCTACAGAGGTCGGCTTCGCCTCTTCCTTCTTGCCGCAGGACGAGAATACAGCCAGTGCCAGTACGAGAACCAGGATCAGCGCGAAAATCTTTTTCATTCTCCTTGCTTCCTTTCTTGCAGATAATAATCACGTGTAATTATTTTACGGTGCTATTATATTTGCTTTCCGCCGGCTTGCAAATAATATACTGTCTTTTTGCCGTCTTATCGGCATGTCGTGCTTTTCCCCGTTTCTGCCCTGCGCCGGATCCTTGGGGACTATACTGATTTTCCGATTTATGTTATACTGCAGAAAAGACTCCTTTTATATCTGCCTTTGAATGGACGGGCAGCATGAATAATCTGATCTGAACAAGGCCGATCGGCAGACCGGAGGCGCACGGATTCTATGCGCAAGCTTCCCGATTATATTGTCAGACACCGGCGCTGGATTCTCGGAATCATGGGAATCCTTGTGGTCGCCTGTGTTTTTCTGTACCTTCAGGTAAAAGTTAATTACGATATGACGAAATACCTGCCCGATGATTCGCCCATGAAGCAGGGGATGGATCTCATGGCCGCGGAATTCCCGCCGATGGGGGCGGACAAGTCCATTCGCGTCATGGCGGACGGGCTCACCGCAGAACAGAAAACGGACCTTCTCTCAAAGCTGAAATCCATTCCTTTCGTGGAAAGCGTGGTGCATGACAGTTCTGATCGCTACACCCGGGGTAAGCATTCCCTCTTTGTCCTTTCCACCTCACAGGATTATGGTTCCCCGGAGGAGCGTTCCATTGAGCACGCGCTGAAGGAGAATTTCAGCGAATACCATATCGTTTATCAGAATGACAATCCCGGCGCGGATGGAGTGCCCCTTTGGCTGTTCCTGGTCGCCGGCGCCCTCCTGGTGTTCATCATGCTGGTCATGTGCCCTTCCTGGTTCGAGCCGGTTCTTTTTCTGATCACCATCAGCGTCGCGATCATCCTCAATGAGGGAACCAATGCCTTCCTTCCAAGCATCTCCTATCCATCCTCCTGTATTGCCGCCATGCTGCAGATGGTGTTGTCCATTGACTATTCCGTCATGCTGCTCAATCGCTACCGCCAGGAAAAATCCTCGGGTCTGAAGCCGTGTGAAGCGATGTCAGCCGCCCTCCGCAACTGCTTTGCGTCCGTTTCCGGCAGTGCGCTGACAACGGCTGCCGGTCTGCTGATGCTGGCCTTTATGCGTTTCCGGATCGGTTTTGACATGGGATTTGTTCTGGCCAAAGGCGTACTCCTCAGCCTGGTCTGTACGCTGACTTTGCTTCCCGGCGTTGTGATCATGGGGGACCGCCTGATCGCAAAAACGCAGAAGAAGACCTTCCGGTTTTCCATGCACCGGCTCGCCCGTTTCAGTTATAAGCGCCGGTATATCCTGTCCGTCGCTTTTGTCCTGATGTTCGCGGCATTTTATTTTCTGCAGGGCAATACACCCATTGCCTATACGCTGACAAAGGCCGATGTGATCAGGGATGTTTTTCCGCCGGAAAATACCTTCGTTATCGTTTATGATAACCGGGACGAGGAAAAGATTGCCGCCCTGGAAGACCGTATTCTGGAGACGGACGGCGTCATTCAGGTCCTCAGTTATCCCCGTCTCTTTGGCCGGGCGTATACCGCGCAGGAGTTGCCCGAAGTGCTCGGTGGTTTTTTCCCCTCCGATCCGTCCATGCTTTCCATGGTTTATGACCTGTATTTCCGGGGCAGTTCCGCCCCGCCAGAGGAGCGGAAACTGACCGTTCCGGATCTGTTCGGTTTTGTGAGCGAAAAAATCCTCTCCAATCCGCTTTTTTTCTCGCTGATCCCCGCAGATCTCCGGGATGCAGCCGTCGGAGCCGGGGATTTGCTGCGGAGTAATATGTCCATGCTGAAAACCGCCCGTTACTCCCGGATGGTCATTTACTCCACTCTCCCTGTCGAGTCGGAACAGACGAGTGCCTTCATGACAATGCTGAAGAATACGGAAAAAAGCCTGGAAGGCGAATACTTCCTGATCGGCAATTCCGCCATGAGCGACGAAATGCAGCAGTCCTTCTCCGGCGAGCTGTGGACGGTCACACTCCTGACTGCGGCTGCGATCTTCCTGATCGTGCTGATCACTTCCCGTTCCTTTGTCGTCCCGGCGGTTCTGGTACTGATCGTCCAGTGCGGCGTCTTTATTACCGTCACGCTCGTCGGCTGGCAGGGATATCAGATTTACTTCCTTGCCCTCCTGATGGTGGAGTGTATTCTCATGGGAGCGACAATCGATTACGGTATACTCTTTACAAATTGTTACCGGGAAAGCCGCAGGACCCTTTCCTCCCCGGACGCGCTGTCCGATGCCTATCAGCGTTCCGTTCACTCCATCATGACTTCCGGGCTGATCATTGTCGTGATTACGGGTATTTTCGGCTATACCTATCCGGATCCCACCATTGCGGAGATCTGCCGTACGATTTCCGTCGGTGCCCTCTCCGCCATTCTGCTGATCCTTCTTATTCTTCCTGGCCTTCTTGCCGCCGTCGACCGTCTGATCATCCGCCGCAGAAAGCACTCCTGATCGTTCTTTATTTAGGGGCTGCCTGTTTCACTATGTCAGCGCCTGCTGGTTTTTTTCGTTTTTTCTTTTTTGAAGTCCGGGTCAGCGTATAGGATTATCGGAATGTTTATGTTATACTCTCTACCCATAAAGTCCTGTGAATGATCCCCGCGAAATACGCTGCACAGGCTTCCGGAGGTTTACATGACAAAAAATCGGGTATGGTGCATCCTGCTGTGCATTATACTGCTCAGCACCTGTTCTGCCGTTGCGGAAACGCCCTCCGCCGGGCCTGAATCCGCGACGCCCGGCAATTCCGCGATCAGCTCGCTGGACGATCTCGCTTATTCCGATATTGCGGTGCAGACGGGAATGATCTGCGACGTCCTGACACAGGAGCGGATCGAGGGCACGAAGATCCAGTATTTCAATTCCCAGACAGACGCCATGATGGCCCTGCAGACCGGCAAAGTGCAGGGCTGGTGCTGCGACGAACCTGTCGCCCGCTATATGATTCTGACCCATCCGAATATGAAGATTCTGAAGGAACCTTTGGCCGCCAGCAATCTGGCCGCCGTCTTTCCGAAAACCGACGCGGGAAAAGAGCTGTGCGATGAGTTCAGCGCCTTTGTGGATCAGCTCTGGGCCAACGGCACCATGTCGGAAATCGACAAAATCTGGTTCAGCACGGATGAATCCAAGCGTACCGTCCTCGACTATACCGCTCTCCCGGATACAAACGGAACCCTGACCATGGCGGTGGATACGACCATTCCTCCCTTCGCTTTTGTGAAGGACGGCGTAGCGATGGGGTATGATATCGACGTGGCCGCCCGTTTCTGCCAGGCAAAAGGTTACAGGCTGCAGGTGACCCAGATGAGTTTTGACGCTGTCCTTGCCTCCGTGCAGACCGGCAAATGCGATTTCGCCGCCAGCTGCATTACCATCACGGACGAACGGGCGGAAAGCATGTACTTCAGCTCGGCGGATTATCACGGCGGCGTCGTTATGACCGTCCTGAACGGGCCGCCTGTCACCGGCGCGGATCAGAAGCTTTCCTTCCTGGACTCCGTTTCTGAAAGCTTCCGGAAAACCTTTGTCCGAGAGGACCGCTGGAAACTCTTCGGGGATGGCGTCCTGACCACGTTGATCATTACACTTCTCGCCATCCTGCTCGGAACGCTGCTCGGCTTTGCGGTCTTCATGCTCTGCCGGAACGGGAATCCCTTCGCCAACAGTATTACGCATTTCTTTATGTGGCTGGTGCAGGGCATGCCTGTCGTCGTGCTCCTGATGGTGCTGTATTATATCGTCTTTGGCAGTGTCTCTGTCAGCGGCGTCTTTGTCGCGGTGGTCGGTTTCACTTTCACTTTCGGTTCCTCTGTCTTCAGCCTCCTGAAGATGGGCGTCGGCACCATTGACCCGGGCCAGAATGAGGCTTCCTGGGCGCTGGGCTTTTCCGGCCGCGTTACCTTCTTCCGCATCATTCTGCCGCAGGCCCTGCCCCATATTCTTCCCGCTTATCAGAATGAGATCGTCTCCCTCATCAAGGCCACTTCCGTCGTCGGTTATGTCGCCGTGCAGGATCTGACCAAGATGGGCGATATCGTACGCAGCCGCACCTATGAAGCCTTCTTCCCCCTGATTGCAGTGACCGTCATCTATTTCCTGCTTGAGGGACTCCTCGCCTTCCTGGTCGGCAAGATCCGGATCCGCATCGATCCGAAGAAGCGCAAACCGGCCGGTATTCTGAAGGGGGTGAATCGCCATGATTAAGATTGAGCATCTGAAAAAGGTTTATTCCAACGCGACGCCTCTGAAGGATGTCTCCGTGGAGATCCGCGACGGGGATGTGATCGCCGTTATCGGTCCTTCCGGCACCGGCAAGAGCACGCTCCTGCGCTGTATCAATCTTCTGGAGAAGCCGACGGAAGGCCAT